>JBJKRP010000037.1:0-4491 GCA_046704565.1 Ignavibacteriaceae bacterium
GTCACTGCTTTGCAGGACAGGATTAATTCTGTTGCCGCGTTTCCGCTTAAAATAAATAACAGGACGTCGGGAATCTTTGCCATGTTTGTTGAAGAAAAAGGATTCTTTAACGAAGACGAAGTAAAGCTGCTCGATGAAATGGCTTCGGATATATCTTTTGCAATTGAAGCCATAAATAATGAGGAACGGAGACAGAAGGTTGAGGAAGAACTTAAGATAAGTGAACAGAGGATGCGCGTTATTATTGAAGGCACTCCATATCTATTCTTCTATATCCAGGATGAAGATGCTAATCTTGTCTATGTATCGCCAACTGTAGAACAGATAACTGGATATTCTGTTGAACAATGGAAAAAGCGCAGGGATTGGTTTGTGACAGATTCTGAAATTAATCATAAGGCGAGGCAAGCTACTCAAGCGCACTTAAGAGGCATGCACACAGGCGAGATAGTAATTCTTGAAATTTATCATGCAGAAGGACATAAGCTGATACTTGAGGCTTACGAGAATCCCTATTTTATAGACGGTAAAGTTGCCGGCATTCAAGGCGTAGCTCATGATATTACTGAAAGAAAATATGCGGAGGAAGCGGTTAAAGAAAGCGAGCAGAGATTCCGGAGCCTGTATGAAAATTCAATTATCGGATTTTACAGGACTACACCGGATGGACAAATTATTATGGCAAACCCTGCAATTATAGAGATGCTGGGCTACAAAACTTTTAATGAAATATCGAATGTAAATTTAAACCGGGAAGGGTACGAAAATCCGGGCGGGCGGGCGAGTTTTATTGAGAGGATAGAAAAGGAGGGAACCGTTGCGGGGTTCGAATCGGTATGGATTCGAAAGGATGGGAAACCGATTTATGTAAGGGAAAATGCAAAGGCAATTAAGGATGGTTCGGGTAAGACGATGTATTATGACGGCATAGTTGAAAACATTACCCTGAAAAAAGAAGCTGAAGATGAAATCAGGAAACTATATTATGCTACGGAAAACAGTCCGGTATCGATTTTAATTACCGATAAGAAAGGCGATATTCAATATGTTAATAAGCAATTTACACATGCTACCGGTTATACTTTGGATGATCTAAGAGGTAAGAATCCGCGCATACTTAAATCCGGTTTAAAGACCGGCGAGGAATACTCGGCAATATGGGATAAGATTTTAAGCGGAGAACAATGGCGCGGCGAGTTCTATAATAAGAAGAAGGACGGAACATTCTTCTGGGTCTCCGCTTCAATAGGCTGCATAAAGGATAGTACGGGAAAAATAACTCATTACATAGGTGTCGAAGAAGATATAACCGCTAAGAAAAAAATGATAGAAGAACTTGTTGCTGCAAAGAATAAAGCTGAAGAGATGAACAGGCTGAAGACGAATTTTCTTTCAAACATGAGCCATGAACTAAGAACACCAATGATTGGTATTCTCGGTTTTTCGGATATCCTTTCTACGGAATTGGATGACCCATCGCTTAAAGAAATGGCGGTCTCCATAAACAAAGGAGGGAACAGGCTTTTAAAAACATTAAACATGATTCTCGACCTATCCCGTATAGAAGCAAATAAAGTTGAGCTTAACCTTAAGTTGGTTGATCTTAATTCTTTAACCGCCACCATTATAAAATTATTTGAAGGAGCAGCCCAAAAGAAAAAGCTGTATTTAAATCTGATAGAGAATAAATCTCACATTACGGCAATGGTGGATGAAGAAATATTTGTCCAGATCATGAATAATCTTATTAACAATGCCATAAAATTTACCGAGCGCGGCGGAGTTACGGTTCAATTAGATCTAAAAGTTATTGATGAAAAGAGCCGGGCGGTTATTAAAGTAATTGATACAGGCATAGGCGTTCCCAAGCAAGCTTTGAATTTAATATTTGAGGAATTCAGACAGGTGAGCGAGGGATTGAACAGGGCATTCGAAGGCACGGGACTCGGATTAACAATAACAAAAAAATCCGTCGAGCTTTTAGGTGGTGAGATCGCGGTAAAAAGTACCGAAGGAAAAGGCTCAACATTCACAATTATCCTTCCTGCAATTAACGTCAAATAGATCTGTGAAATTTTTTATTTCAAAGGATTGCTAATAAAAGATACGGCTTTAGGATAGAAGCAATATTTTGGACACAATAATTTTAGTAGTAAATTTGTGCCTCAAATTTAGTGTTCTTATATATTTTGAAATTAGGGATGTAGCTTTATTCGATGCGGATAGTGACCCAGTCTTGTTGTTAAGGAAATTATCTGCGTAAGAATGTTCAACAAGAGTAATAGCACGAGAAAGAGAAAAGTATTTTAAATCGGGAATAGGAAAAGAGTTCTTAAAGAAATTATAATAATTGCCCGGATGGTGGAACCTGCCTACCGGCAGGCAGGCACGCTAGGTTCAGGGTCTAGTGCTGGCAACGGCATGCAAAATTTTTATATATCATGGAAATTATATTATATAAGGTTTATGCAATAAAAAGTTTGATCAAGAATTATATTTATGTTGGACAAACTAAATATCTTGAGAATAGATTAGAGAGACACAATAACGGATATGAAAAAACAACGCGACCGTATAGACCTTTTAGATTAATTTATACGGAAGACTGTTCAACGAGAACAGCAGCGAGAGAAAGAGAAAAGTATTTTAAGTCGGGAATAGGAAAAGAGTTCTTAAAAAAATTATAAGTTAATTGCCCGGATGGTGGAATTGGTAGACACGCTAGGTTCAGGGTCTAGTGCTGGCAACGGCATGCAGGTTCGAGTCCTGTTCCGGGCACCACGAAAATAAATGCGGAAATTTTTATTTACTTTCCCCGCTTTGATAGTTTCCTTTGTAACACAACAACTACTTTGTAGATAGCCGCCGTTAATTATTTAACTGATTTTTCGATAATAATAATATTAGATGTAAAATGTTTTAGGCTCAGGATACGAATTTGCATAGTTTGATTTACAACCAATTAAGTTAAAACTCTTTCCTGCTTCTGCAAGCTTAATATCAATTCAAAAACAAAATATAATTTTATTCCAATGGACAGTAAGCCGGGTTATTTAAATGAAAAACTGGAAAATGAACTAAGGAAGTGTGAGGAACAGCTTAAAAGAAACCGGGAGTTTACGGGTGAACTGCTGAATAATCTGCCTATTGCCGTTTTTGTAAAGAACGCATCCGACGGCAAGTTTATCTATATGAACAGAGAATGTGAGAAGCTGTTCGGCGCCAATTCAGAAGAGATAATAGGGCACAACGATTACGATTTTTTCCCTGCCGCAGAAGCTGATGAAATTGCAAAGGATACAAAAGAGATTTTTAAGAGAAAGAATGTTGAAGAAGTATTCGAAGAGAAAATAAATAATCCGAAACGAGGGATACAATATCTACATTCGAGAAAAGTACCGCTGTATGATGAGGCAGGAAATCCGCTTTATCTTTTAACTATCGCCGTCGACATAACGGAAAGAAGGGACTCAAAAGAAAGAATGCGTCTTCAGGCTATGGCGATAGAAAACATTATTGACGGCACAATAATTACTGATCCATACCTTCCGGATAATCCGGTAATATTTTGTAATTCTGCATTCGAGAAATTAACAGGTTATTCTTCAAATGAAATCATTGGAAGAAATCCACGCTTCCTTCAGGGAAAAGATACAGATAGAAATACTGTGGCAATTTTAAGGGAAGCCGTAGAACAGGAAAAGGAATGCAAGGTAACGATTAAGAATTATAGAAAAGACGGGAGTCCGTTCTGGAGTGAAATCAGAATTATTCCTATAAAGGGTGAACACGGCAAGCTGAAAAATTTCCTTGGGATAAAGAAAGACATTTCGGAAAGATTGGATGCCGAAATTAAGATTAGGCAAAGCGAATCAAAATTCAGGAGTATATTTGAGCAATCAGGCGACGGCATAATCCTGTGCAGCAAGGACGGAAAAATATTGGAGTGGAATTCCGCTATTGAAGAAATTACAGGGCTTTCAAAAGCAGAGGTGATTGGCTCATATTCATGGGATGTCCTGTTCAAACTAATGCCTGAAGACAAAAAAAACAAAGAAAATTATCTGGCTTCAAAAAACAATATACAGGATATGATGCGGTACGAAGTCGTTCCAAGCACATATGACCTTATCGAAAGGGAAATATCTCCGGGAACAGGAAAGACAATAATTACGCAAAGCGAAATCTTCCCGATTACAGGTAACGATGAATTTATGATTGGGATAATAATCCGGGATATAACCAGAAAAAAGGAATACGAAAACGCATTGAATGCAAGCCAGAATCAATACAAGCTTGTTGTAGATAATATAAAGGAAATTGTCTTTCAGGTAGACATTCAAGGCAAATGGCTTTTCTTGAATCCTGCATGGGAAGAGGTCACCGGTTTTTCGATTAAAGAAAGCCTGGGAAAAGCCTTCATAAATTACATGCATCCCGATGACCGTGAGAGAACGTTGGTTCAATTTAATGATCTAATAAACAGGCGAA
>JBJKRP010000038.1:0-5197 GCA_046704565.1 Ignavibacteriaceae bacterium
CTATCCCAATCCGTTCAATCCGTCGACAGTCATCAGCTATCAATTGGCAGCCGGCGGCAAGGTGACACTTAAAGTTTATGATATCCTTGGAAGGGAGGTAAAAACATTAGTAAATGACTATGAACAAGAAGGCAGACATAAGGTAACTTTTGATGCTTCAGATCTTGCAAGCGGTGTTTACTTATACAGGATTAACGTAAGTGGTTCGACCCGCCTACCGGATGGGCAGGCAGGCTCACGAACCGGCTTCAGCGAAGTTAAAAAGCTTGTGCTGCTGAAATAATTAATTAAGTGTAAAGATGTCATCTTTTAGTAAAGATGACATCTTTATAATAACCGCTTTTGCTATGCTGAAGTGTTTAATAATTGACGATGCGGAATTAATCCGGGAGAGGCTGAAAGAATTAATTTCTGAAACCGGCGGAGTAGAATTAGCCGGCGAAGCAAAAGACGGCGCAGAGGCTTTAAAATTAATCGAAGAACTAAAGCCGGAAATTATTATCCTTGATATCAGGATGCCGAAGATGAACGGAATATCCCTGCTTGAAAATATGAAGCAAGGACAGCTTCAACATGCCGGGTATTCCGAAGCCGATAATTTCTTGTTGAAAAAAAATAAACATGTACCCGTCATTATCATCTTCTCGAACTATTTAAATGAAAGATATATAGGGAGATGTAAAATGCTCGGCGCAGATTACTTTTTCTCCAAATCCGACGGGCTCGAGGGAATAAAAAAAATATTTAAAGAATTAGTTACTTGACAAAGTTGTTGATAAAAAAATTGTATCGAGAGAATTTTAAACATTTAAATAGTTAACGAGGAGAGGAAGATGAAAAGGCACATATTTGCCTAATAGTAAAGAGAGAACTTCAATGGTTCTAACTTTGCGAGCGGAATATATTATTATAGAATAAGTGCCGGTGATTTTACGGAAGTAAAGAAGCTAATGCTCCTTCGCTAAAGTTTACTTTACGAAACCTATGGTGAAGTATAGCTTTGGCAGATAAGTGCTGCTGAAAGTTTTGTTTTTATCGTGATCCAAAACACTCTTCGTGAAATTAAATTGTTTGAGCTTTACACGTTGCGGATATTCTTACTTTACTTCAGGAGTTAACATGAGAGCTTTTTCTACAATAGCAGCATTCCTTTTTTTTCTAATTATAAACATTGCGGTCGAAGGTCAGGTAACTAATATAATGGTTAACGGCTCTTCTTCAAATTTTACGATGACCTCCGGTGATTTAATTAGCTGGAGCTACAAAGTGCCCGGCGGCGCTTCAACCAGAATACTAATATGGTATGATGCTAACGGAAACGGTATGATTGATGCAGGAGATGTTCTTTTCCTTTCTACTTTGCAGACCGACGGTGATTATTCGGGCAATAACGGTCCCCCCGACATGGATTCAACTTCGGGAGCGGTAAGCTTCTCTACAAAGATCGGGATTGCACCGGGCAAGTATATCATGGAGTTTACGGAGAACAATAAGAGCGTTACGGTTACAGGGGCTGTGAATCCTCTGCCTTCCCCTTCGTATTCTATTTCCGGCAATGTAACTCCACCTGCCGGTAAGAGCGCTGCAAACATTGTGGTCGGAGTTAAGCGGAATGAGAATTATCAGCCGAATGAATGGTTTGGTATTACTGATGCAAGCGGTAATTACACTATCGAAATGAACAGCGATACAGCCGGCAACCCGTGGAGAGTTCAATTAGCTTTAAATCCATATCCGCCAAATATTATTTCACCTCAAGAAGACTCAGTAAATATTTCAGGCAATATTACCGGAGTTAATTTTTCTTTTATTGCAGCCTCTGCACAAATTGCAGGAAGCTTAAAGGATGAAGCGGGAAACTTAATTCCAAATGCGGATGTTAACATTGTAGCAGGCAACTTGAACAATCCGATGAGCCGTGATGTAAAGACAGATATCAACGGAGTTTATCAAATAGGCTTAACCGCTTCAGATCTAAGTCAAGACGTAAACGGCTGGCAAATAAGTGCTCACTCGGAAGGTAATTCGGGTATTACCGGCAGTAAGCTCGACGGATGGGCTTATGTTCAAGCTTTGGCTCCAGGCGACAGTGTGGCTCGTAATATGACTATATACAACGTCAATTCTACTATTTCAGGAACTGTAACGCTGAACGGACTAGCGCCCGGCTTTCCTATCAAGCTTACAGCTACAAATAAAGATTCGGCGGGCTCATCAACGTACTCGGACGGTTCGACCGGCAATTTTACTTTTTCTGTTTCTACCAAAGTTTATAATTATCAAATAGAATATATCAGTTCACAGCCCTGGGCAATAAACAATGTTATTGTCCACCCCGGCGAAACAGGAGTAAAGGTTCTTTTAACCAATAGTCAAACTGCTGTTGAACAATTGCCGGGTAATTTACCAACACAATTTTCTTTAGACCAGAATTATCCGAACCCGTTTAACCCGAGTACAATAATCAAATATCAAATACCAAATTCCAATTATGTAACGCTTAAGGTTTATGATATACTTGGGCGGGAAGTATGCGATCTTGTAAATGAAAGGCAAAATGCCGGATATTATAGTGTAGAATTTGATGCAGATAAATTATCGAGCGGGATTTACTTCTACAGATTAGAATCGGGAAATTATGTATCTGTTAAGAAGCTGTTGCTGTTGAAGTGAATCTTGCTTTAGAAATGTATGCGCAAATTCTCCTATTAATCCGGTAGGGTCTTTATTATGAAAAAATATTTGGCATTAATATTATTTTCCTTTTCAATTATATCCATACTTTATGCGCAAGAAAATTATTTGCCACTTGAGATGGGTGGCTATGAAGCTGTTCCTGCAGAAATTGCCGCCTTTGTAGATACTAACGGAAATCCCCTTTCCTCACCAGATTCAATGGTGGTTTATTCATCAATCTTAACTGCATCTGGCGGAGATCCTATTTCAGGATATATCTGGGAAATATCTCCCGGGTCTTCCTTTCCGCCTGGAATTACCGTGGACCCCTTCACCGGGATACTGAAAGCAACCGGCGATAAATTAATTGCCGGCAGCTATAATTTTAATATGACGGTTAGTGATGGCTTAGGGGATGAGGCTCAAGGAACATACAGTTACACCGTAGAAGAACCGGTCAGTTGGACAGCAGGTGATTTTTGGGTGTATCACACATCAGATGATACAATTTCTGTCTTATCCGTAGATGAAGGCGCTGCTTTTACAGGGAAATACTTTGCATCAAGCGTAGGTGCGAGCTTACGCGCATCTGTGTACCTTCCGCCTTCAATTGGTTTAGATTCCCTCAAATTACAATTGAGCTGGACAATTTACTCCGGCTCTTTACCTACCGGCTTAACTTTAGACCTGACAAGAGGAGTTATTGAAGGTACAGCTTTAAATAGCGACGGCGGACAGACATATAGATTTAGAATTAAGGTGACGGACCGAACAGGGAGGACAGGCATTGGACCGCCGGACTCGATAACCGTTTACTCACTTCCGACATCGGTACAATTGTCAAAGCAAAATCCGCTGTCATACAACCTTGAGCAGAATTATCCGGACCCGTTTAATCCGACAACAACAATAAATTATCAGATTCCGAATTTAAGTCATGTTACCTTGAGAATATATGATATACTCGGCAGAGAAGTATCAACACGTGTTAACGGCTATAAAGCCGCAGGAAAGTATACTGTAACTTTCAATGCATCTCATCTGGCAAGTGGAGTATATTTCTATCAACTTCGCTCGGACAATTTTGTTTCAACAAAAAAGTTATTGCTGCTGAAATGAAGACTGTATGTAATCTTGTCCGTCCGGATCCACCATTATTGTGGATCGGGAGGATATCTCGTCACGCTGACATTAAGCATCAAGGCGAGGGACCAGCGATGTTTACTTATACAGACTTGACGCAGGTGGTTCGGCAAGCTTACCAACCGGTGGAGCTGTTCATACAATATAAGGTAGCAGTTTCGGCAGAAGCAGGCAATTAAAAGCTTTGCTTACTACGCGAGGTCATCGAGTAACGACGAAGTCGCTGTATCGAGATGACCGGAAGTTGTCGTATGAATTCAGTCCAACCATTTCAACATTCTAATAATCCTGATGCAAATTTGCTTTTTATAAAAATATTGCCGAACTTTATTTTGTAACAAAAATATAAAAGGCATGCTCAATAAGGGTATAAGATATTGTTTACTGCTTTTAATTTTTCTTCCATTACTTTTATCGGAAAAGAATGTAAGTTCTTCTTCGTACAATGTACCTGCCTGTACAGTATGGTTGACTAATACTTCGACCGGTGAAGGAAGAATTGCTCATGCTAATCTATTATTCCTCAGCTCCCGCAGTCCGGTCATATCGAAGATAAAAATAAAAGTTAAAGCTAACAGAACGAACAGGAACGGCTTCAGCAGTCTTAAGATGTGCTGTAGCAGTTTGGGGATAAACAAAAATTGCGAAATATCAATCTCTTCAATTTCTCACTCAAAGCTAATCGATTATACCAACCACTCGTGTCTGCGGATTTAGAATAAATCCGGCTTAAGCTCTACTGCAAAAGTGTGCACAACAGTTGAAATTAATTTTAATTTATGTGCAGACTAAGACAATATAACTGCAATACAATAATTATTTAATATCCAAGGAGTACAAAATGAAGATAATTAGAATGAACATGGTGAAGAACGACGGCAGCAAGATCCTTGCTTTCTTTGACTTGCAGACAGACGATGAAGTGATTATAAAGGGATTTAAGATAGTTAAAGGTCCCAAAGGTAATTTCGTATCGGTACCAAGTGAGAAAGGAAAGGACGGCAACTATTACGACAACGTAATTCTGCCGGAGAAGATCAAAAAGGATGTAGAAAAGATGGCTCTTGAAGACTATGAAAAGAGCAAGTAGCAATTCAGCCTTTTAGGCTCTCTGCTGCTTAATACAGAATAGCCTTATATAAGGAATAATTATCTTTCACATAATAATACCACGACCTGAACCCTGCCCAATTCCTAAGCAAGGTCGTGGTATTTTTATTTAACCTTTCTCATCGAGTTATTCCAAAGAAAGGATTAACTATAAAGTCTTTCATAAAGAACAACAGACATATTAAAAAAAATTTAAGCATAAAAATCAATATAAAGCAAAACAAAAAAAGTCGTGTTGGGTCATAATAAAAGGTAACCGAAGTAGAGG
>JBJKRP010000039.1:0-4402 GCA_046704565.1 Ignavibacteriaceae bacterium
TGTATGGGCAGCCCAGGCTGCCGAGCATAGGAACTAATTTTATGAATGGGGCTTTTTTGAGAGTCGGCTCAATAAACTTCCACCTTTCTTTTACACCGGGACGCAGCACAGGTTGTCCCTGTGCTGAAAGATGTAAACCAACCGGGCGGTGAGGTGCACAGTCATATAAAATTAAATTAATAATTTTTTTGTTAGTAAAGCCTACTACATAATCAAAATATTTAACCGCATCCTCTGGATAACACCGGGCATGAGGTCCGCCTAGTACGGTAACAGCTCCCATTGAGCGCAAAAGATTACTTAATGCATAAGCCGTTTGTGCTGATTCAGTAAATGCGCCGATAAATACTATATCTGCTTTTTGCGGCAGCTCTTTCAGCAAATTCTCTTTGCCTGTATAACAAACATATGTTACTTCATGACCTTCTTCCTCGCACCATACTCCAACGACCTGCGGCATTATGCTTGCAAAGTTGGCGTTCATTATGCGGGCAAATAGCTTTTTATTCGGCTTCTTCGATACAAGATCTATTATTGCTACCTGAAGCTTACGGCTCATATTTTTACCTGTCGGATTAGATTTTTTTGCAATGAATTGGGAAGAGGATTACCGCTAAATGATCCTAATGCAGCCAATCAATTTTAACTTAGATAAGGTAAATAAATTGAATTCGAATATAAATGGCTCCAACGGATGAAAAAGGGATTAATACCTTTGAATGACGACAGAGAAAAAACGAAGTGATTGAATTTTTAATTTTTATTCATCGATTAAAGAAATCGATTCGACTGCGGCATTATAGTCGCTGGAATTGTGAGCGTACTTTGCAATCTGGACCCGGGTGTGGAGTGCAAGCTTTTCAAGTATGTTGTGGATGTGGCTCTTTACTGTGTATGTTGAAAGATGAAGCTTCTGCGCAATTTCTTTATTAGACAAGCCGTCTGCCACCAGGCTGATTACCTGCCGCTCACGCTTAGTCATTTTTACCGACTCAATTATCTTTGAAGGATTATATTCATTTACGGCTTTCTCAACAATCTGTGAAAAGAGAGACTCGGTTAAATGAGCAGGCAGTACCTTTGCACCGCCGGCAACAGATCTAATTGTACTAAGGAAATCTTTTACGGTTGCGTCTTTAAGTATAAACCCGGAAACTCCAGCCTGGATAAAAACCAGCACATCTTCCTGGAGCGGAACAAGATCCATTACGATAACCTTTATTTTGGGAAAATCTTTTTTTAATGTCTTTACAAGCTGAAGACTATTTTGATTTCGTAATCCAAGATCAAGCAAAACAATATTCGGTTCCAATTTGCTTATATTTTGAAGGGCTTTAGTACAATCCCTTAATGCAGCAGAAACTTTTAAATCATCCTGCTTGCGGATCATTGCTGCTATACCTTCACACAGAAGCCTGTTGTCTTCAATTACAAGGATAGAAACTTTTTTCATTTTGATGCTGATATCGTTGGATAAAAGTTAGTGATCTGCTTGATATATTTTTATGAATCTTATTTTCGACATACAAATTAATCCATTTCCCGGATTCTTAAAAGTTCCTATTATGAATTACGGCGGTACTATATGTAAGACTTATAGCCTGTATTCTACTTCTTTCGTAATTATTTTCGGTTTTAAAAAATCATTTTATGAATATGGGTTTTTACTACGGGTATTAATTCTTAGCGGTTAGTATCCGGATGAGGAGATAGGATGAACTTAATACGCTGGGCAAAGTTTCTTACATTAAACGGCTCTTCGATTAAATGGGTATATCCCCGCGATAATAGATATTCCCTGTTGCCGGCAGGCTTCAACAATGTAAATCCGACAATCGGGAATGAATTATAACCGGTCATATTCTTAATTGTATTTGCCGTGTCTATCCCGGAGCCTTCCGGATGCAGGTTAATATCTATCATTACAAGATTATAGCTGTTCAAGCTTGAAAGGTGAAGCGCAATGTTGGCAGAGCTTGTAATATGCAGCTGGCAAAACCCGGACAATAAATTATTTATGCTTGATGACGCAGCTGGTGCATCTTCTACTAATAGTATTTTATACATTTTTCTTCCGTATTAAGTTAAAAAATACCGGCATCAAAAGGTAATTTACGTTTCCGGGGATTACTTACATGGTAAAGGTATCCTTATTGACTTACCGAAACAAGGATAATTAAAATAAAACTTCTTCAGTCTATCTAAAAGCTAACCAAAACCCCTATTGAGCTGGGAGTTACATAAAATGAATAATTCTTATTCTCACTACCATTTTCTTTAGCATGATTAGTTACAAAGTTGCCGACAAAAAAGCCAATTGCGCTTCCGGTAATTGTATCGGAAAGCCAGTGAGCATTATGATATATTCTTGCACCTACAACTAAGGTTGAAGCCGTGTAGCAGAGTATTTTCAAATAAATGTTATCGGTGTTATTTGCCAGAACAGTTGAAACAGCCCACGATACCGTTGAGTGCCCTGAAGGGAATGAAGTATATGCGGCGTGTACATTAAACGGTCTGAAGTGTGCTTTGCCTTCGTTGGTGTAGGGTCTGCTTCTTCCTACTACCGCTTTCAGAACTGAAGTAATTAATCCTGCATAACCTACAGCCTCGATTGTTTGGAGACCAAGCTTTCTTACACTTGGATTATTAAATAAAATTCCATATCCGTACAATCCGCCGACGCCGATTAAAGTATATCCGTTTCCATAAACATTATCGATCGAGAAAAGCTTATCATTAAAGCTGGAGATATTCTTTTGAGCAAAGTCGTGTACATTAATATCGACTGAATAAGCTGCACCGATCAGCGCCGCAGTGCCGGCAAGTCCTATTTGAGTTGCCGGCTTAAACTGGAAAAAACTCGAAGCCATATCCCCGCCGGTTGTAAAAAAGCTTCCGATGTCGTCTTCAACATTTCTTAAAATCTGCGCATTGGAGTTAGAATGAAATGAAAATGTAAAAATCAGCAGGGGTATGATAAAGTACTTCAAATTATTATTCATTAACTACTAAATATTTTTCGGCTATAGATGAAAGTTCACGATAAAGATTTAATATCATTCTTTATTTCTTTTAGTCGTTCATACAGATTTTCAAGAGATATTAAATCTTCCCATTCCGGATGCTCCCTGTCAGTTTCGATTATAACTTCTAATTCCTGTACAGTCGAGACATTATTGTTATCCAGAATGCCCAAAATATCGTTCTCAATTTCACTTTTCTTTTTCAGCAGAAATTCTAACGTTGATTTTTTCTTGAAATCTTTCTCACTCAAATCGAAATCTTTTGTTACTTTTTGAATAACGTCTTCTGCGTCCATAAAGTTATTCTCCGTAAACAAAATATATTAATTATTAGGAACGTTTGGGTTAAAAATAATCTTTTGTTTTTAATTATCAACTCTCTTTTCAATCGCCTTCCGTACAAATCCATCTGCCTCATCCAGCAGTTTTTTCGCTTTTCCGGCATCAACGTTGGCTTTAATCATAACAAGAGCAGTCTTAACATGACCGTCTGCCTTAACAAGAAATTCTTCCGCTTCTTCGTAAGAAATTCCCGTAATTGTCATAACAATTCTTTTCGACCTTTCAACCAGCTTCTTATTTGTCATCTGAAGATCGATCATCATGTTCTCGTAGACTTTGCCGAGACGGATCATAGAAGCGGTTGTAAGCATATTAAGAACAAGCTTCTGTGCAGTGCCGCTCTTCATCCTTGTCGACCCCATTATTACTTCCGGACCGACATAAGGACAGATAGCAACATCAACTTCCTGCAGGCTAAATTTATCTCTTGGATTAGAAGTAATAAACAAGGTTTTCGCGCCGCAGTCTTTTGCTTTCTTAACAGCACCGACAACATACGGCGTTCTTTTACTGGCAGCAATTCCGCATACAACGTCTTTAGCGGCAACCTTTGCTTTGATGACATCGGCGGCACCGTTTTCTTCTTTGTCCTCGACGCCTTCCTGCGCCAGGAAAACTGCTTTTCTTCCTCCTGCAATGTAGCCTTTAATTAATTCATAAGGTGTGCCGAAGGTTGGCGGACATTCTGCCGCATCTATTATTCCAAGCCTCCCGCTCGTACCGGCTCCGAAATACAAAAGCCTTCCTCCATTCCTTATTGCATCGACTATAATTTCAACCGCCTGTTCGATGTATGGTAATTCTTTTTCAACAGCCAAAGGAACTGTCTTGTCCTCTTCATTAATTATCTTAAGAATTTCTGCAGTAGAGGCGTTATCAATATTCATCGATCTGGGATTTCTCTGCTCTGTGGAAAGATTGCTTATCTCTTCAAAGAGAGCCTTGTTGTTTAGATTTGCGTCCATGGAAATTGTCTATGTTAAATTGAGCAAAAAATTATTATTTCAAATATAGAATTTATTCCATGAAAAAAA
>JBJKRP010000040.1:0-3154 GCA_046704565.1 Ignavibacteriaceae bacterium
AAATATTTAGGATGCTGAGGAAGATGCTCAATAATTGCGCTTATTACCGAACTAATGTTATAGCCGAGTGAAGCGGATAACGGTATTATTCCGGCAAATAATTTTTTCTCCTCAAATTTCTTAATCAGAGATTTCACATGCTCTTGGGTTGAGAGGTCGACTTTGTTGATGAGCAGCAGCTTCGGCTTTTTATTCTTTGAAAGTATACTTGAAATAGTTTTATCATTAAAAGTTTTCTCTCCGGTCTTATCGGCTTCAACATCAAGGATTATGATGATAACATCCGCATCCCGGATGGAAAGCTCAACGTCTTCCATCATTTTTTCCTGAAGAAGATAAGCCGGTTCTAATATCCCCGGAGTATCAAGGAAAATCATCTGGTAATCATCTTCGGAAAGAATACCCAAAATCCTTTTCCTGGTAGTCTGCGGCTTGCTGGTAACGATGGAAAGCTTTTGCCCGAGCATCGCGTTCATTAAAGTCGACTTGCCTGCATTCGGCTTGCCGAGTATTGCTACGTAACCGGATTTGATTTTTAATTTTTCATCCATTCTTTTCACCATTATCCCAAATACAGTTCACCGGGACAGCCGACATTTTTTTCCCGAAAGGAATTATCTCTTTTCCCAAATATATAATTATACCTTTTATAAATTTTTGTTTTGAATTCTCTTCCAGAATTTTTAATCCTTTAAAATCATTTTCCGTCAATTTACCGGCAGCTTTTATTTCGATACCCACCAAACTTCCTTTTGCATTTTCCATAACGACATCGACCTCATATCCGCTGGCATTTCTAAAATGAAAGATTCCGGGTTTGGTTTTACTCCAATTGATTTGCTTTAATAACTCGGAAACGACAAAGTTTTCAAATATATGACCGAATAAATTTTTGTCGGAAATCAGTCTGTCTTCATCTATTCCAATTAAGCTGGAAAGAAGTCCTGTGTCGCCCAAATATAATTTAGGAGCTTTAACCAAACGCTTGTCGAAATTTGAAAACCATGCCGGCAAAAAATAAATCTGGAAGGTCATTTCTAAAAGCGCAACATATCTTTTTAAAGTAGTCTGCGGAATTGAACTTGTGCGTGACAACTCTGCAAAGTTCAGCAGCGAGCCGGTACGCCCGGCAAGCAATGAAAGGAGTCTCGGTAAAGCGGTTAATCCCTCAACATTCGAAATATCACGGACATCTCTCTGTAAAATAGTAGTAAGATATGAACCAAACCAGGCTTTGCGCCTCTCCGGTAAAGTTCTAGTGTTTGCTTCGGGATAGCCTCCAATCAATATTTTTTTTACAAGCTCTCTTTCGGTGTTCGGATTTCCGGTTTTTAACTTTCCATCGCTAAAGATTATATCTATAAAATTCTCTTTTAACTGAGCCAGCTCTCCCTGTGAAAACGGCATTAAGCTGATTATCTCCATTCTTCCAGCCAGGGATTCAGACAAACGCGGCAGCATTAAAACATTTGCAGAACCGGTTAAAATAAATCTGCCGTTCTTTCTTTTTTTATCTACAAGATACTTAATAGAATTGAAAATTTCGGGAATCTTCTGAACCTCATCGATAATAACCGGTTCCTCAAAATTCGACAGAAAAGAAACCGGGTCGGCATGAACGGCATTAAACACCGTAACATCATCAAGGGAAAAATATTTAGCCGGATATTTATTTTCCGCAATCCAGTTTACGAGTGTACTTTTCCCTGTTTGCCTGGCTCCATTTACCAGTATTACGGGCGAATCCTGCACTGCATCTAATATGGAATATGTAACATTTCTAAAAATCATTAATGTAAATTAGCCGGTTAGCGGTTGAAAATCAACCACCAAGTGGATGAATTTCAACCACTAAACGGACGATTTGCAGACAGGTCTGTCGGCGGAATTGTAATTTGAAAGACAAGCCGGCTTTCAGGAAATCATTTAATGAAGCTTGCCCAGCTTTCTTTTGGTGTGCCGCAGATTCTCGAAGAAAATATATCCGGTAATAATAATTCCGAATGAGAATATCGAACCGATAATAGAGATGTTCTTTGCAGAAAGAATATTCTTAAATGATTCAAGAAAATTTGTCAAGGAATTTATGTAGCTGTCGATGGAAAAGGTTGAAAAGCCTCCGGAGCCGTTGCTGACGCCAAGAACGAATACATATCCGATTACCGCAAGGCAAATCAAAATGAAAATTGTAGAAATGGAAAACATAAAATATCTGTCCTTGTTTGCCTTAACCGCGCTCTTTCTAATATATGCCATCACTCTTGAGGTAAAGTCAGAGTGGGGCTCATAAACTTCAAGTCTCCCAAGCTCCTTATGTACGTGCTGAAGTGCAGCTAATCTATTTCTGTCTTCTTCAGAGTTCTTCAACTGTTCCTTCACTTCATTCAGCGTGCTTTGTTCAAGCTCGCCGTCAATATATTTATTTAATATTTCATCGCTAAGCCGAATCATAACAATTCCTTTTCATAATTTGTCTTCATCATTTCGTCTCTCAAAGCATTCCTTGAACGATGAAGCATTACTTTAATATTCGCAACCGATGTTTCCATTACTTCGCTTATTTCTTCACATGTCATGTTTTCAAGATAAAAAAGATTTATTACCGAAGAATACTTTAACGGAAGCTTTTCAATTAATGCTTGAATAAACTTTGAAAAATCTTCCCGCTCAGTAACGCGGAAATCGTAATCGCTTTTAAGACTCAAGTGGTCGTCAATCGAAGACATCTCATTTTCGATTTTTCTTTTCTTACCTGAAATCTTCGTCAACGCTGTATTATAAACAATTTTATAAAACCACGTCGAAAATTTCGCCTCAAGCCTGAAGCCTTGCAGTGAATTAAAAGCTTTCAAAAAACAATCCTGAAGAACCTCTTCGGCATCCATTTCATTCTTAAGCATCCGCTTGAGCATTGAGAAAGCCTTGTTCTTATATCTATCAACAAGCAAGGCGTAATCCGAGTGATTGCCTTTTTTAATAGACTCGATAATTTCTAAATCAGTAAGGTTTTTCATTTTATCCTTTTGACTTCCCCCTCCGACAGATGGTTACAGAATTAAGCCAACCCACAAATTCCATCCACGGATTAGTCAAATTATCTCTACTAAACTTAGGTACTCACAGGCTTAAAATCAATTTGCAGATTTTGTAACCT
>JBJKRP010000041.1:0-5049 GCA_046704565.1 Ignavibacteriaceae bacterium
TATCGAAACCCAAAAGCTGATGTTAATAAAATAAAGAGAGCGGGGAATAAGCAAATCGTATTAACAACGACTCTGATATGGCAGATTAAGCTGTTACGGGCTTCGTTTTGTAAGATTATATTTGATAATCAGAGAAAATAGTCCTATTTTAAGTGCGGCAAAATAGAGGCTTAGTATGAAACAGAATTTACCAAAGACTTTTATAGTTGGCAGTATAGTAACTATTGTAATTCTATTAATTATTCTTCTTTTTACAAAGCTCCCGGATGGAGGCGGGGGACAAAATAAAGAGCAAGTATCATACGGCGGTGCTGATAAGTGCGCTGCCTGCCATAAACGGGTTACTCCCGACATTGTCGAGCAATTTTCAAGAAGCACAATGGCAAGATCTGGAGTTAGATGTACTGATTGTCATGTAGTCGACAAATCCAATCCGATGGGTAAAGAACATGAAGGGTTTTTTATTACTTCTTCTCCTACGCCAAAGCAATGCGCAAAATGCCATCCGGCAGAGACAAGACAATTTGAACATAGCAGGCACGGCGGTCCCGCATGGGTGGCGCTTACGGGGTTTTCAGACTTCAGTAAGGCGCAGCAAAAAATTATAGAACAGATTCCCGAAGTAAACCGCGGAGCCAACGGAATTATTACTGCAGCCAGAAACTCTCTCTTTGATATGGAAGGAACTTCTGTTACAAAAGCTGCTTGTCAAACCTGTCATTCAATCGGAAAGCCTAACGCCGACGGCAGTATCGGTAATTGCAACAAGTGTCATTTGCGTCATGAATTTTCTATTGAACAAGTCCGCAAGCCTGAAGTATGCGGTCAATGCCACATGGGACCGGATCATCCTCAGATGGAAATTTATTATGAGTCTGCACATGGTGTAATGTATCAGACCGGAGGTGAGAAATGGAACTGGAGCCAGAAACCCGGCAGGTTAACTGTTAAGGATATGCCTGCGCCAACATGCGCCACCTGCCATATGAGCGGATTTGGAAACCAAGCTACAACACACGATGTTAGTCAAAGGTTATCCAAGTTTCTATTTGCTTCCGTCTCGAAGGACCGTCCAAATTCTTTTGAAGGACGTGAGGCGATGAAAGCTATTTGCGCTAACTGCCATTCAAATCAATTTATTGACGAACAATATGCCAAGGCAGACAGCGTAACTTCGTTTGTAAATTCAAAGGTAGAAGAAGCTTCACAAATTATGGAAGGCTTGGTGAAGGATGGAATCATTTCCTCCAAACCTTTTGCAAATTCCATCAGCTTTGACGCTTTTGATCTGTGGCATTATTACGGAAGGACTGCAAAGTTCGGCGCCTACATGGGAGGTCCGGACTACGTTCAATGGCATGGCGTGTATCCTCTGCTTGCCGAGCTTCAAAAGATTAAAGAAGAAGCAGCTTCGCTTCGTGCCGGACATAAGCATGGAGGCAAGCGATGAGCAGCATAAACATATTTCACTTAGCCAATATAAAGCTGCCAATGGCTAAGAACCGGCTGCTGTTATTATTTGTCGGAATAAATCTAATGTTTACAGGTATCGACGTTGCGCTGGCTCATTCGATCAACGATTACATACCTGTTTATGAATGGATACCGATTATCTTCTTTCCCTTCGGTGCTGTTTCGTGCCTTGTAATGGCTTTCCAATCCAATCCTAAAAAATGGATTTCGTTAATTCATATTGCTCTTATGCTGCTGGGAATTATGGTCGGTATTCTTGGAACAGCCTTTCATGCTTACGCAGTACTTAATCCTCAAGGATACCTGACCTGGGCATGGGTTGTTTTTGGATCTCCCATTTTAGCTCCGCTTGCTTTTGCCGGTATTTCTCTTTTAGGATTATATGCCGTTACCGAAGAGATAAATAACGAGCCGGGGATGCTTAAGGTCCCGGGCGTTGGAATTTTCAAGGCTCCAATTTCAAGAGACAGGCATTTCTTGTGGCTTGTTGGTTTGGGCTTTGCCGCCAGTGCAATTACTTCTATAATAGATCATGCTCAATACGGCTATTCATTTTATAAAATGATTCCTATTATTTATGGTTTGTTTGCCGCGTCGGTAGTTATTTACCTTGCAATTACAAGTGAATGGACTAAAGGTGATGAGAATGTCTATTTCTGGACGATGATTGCAGCCGTGGTAGTTGGTGTTCTGGGCTTTGGCTTCCACCTTTCGGCTGATTTAGCCGGTACCGGCACTATAAGCCTGGAGAGAATATTAGCCTTTGCCCCGATACTGGCTCCGTTATTGTTCAGCGATTTAGGTTTGCTAGGACTATTGGTTGTAGCAGAAGAATCCCTTCAATCTGTTAGTGAAGCATAATAAAAATGCATATTGCTGCCGGCTTCAGCCAACGGCAATATGCATCTTTAAATTATTTTGGTAAGACAATATTAGCTGCAGCCGGATGTAGCGCCACATGTCATACACTTAAGACACGTGCCGTTCCTTACCATTGTCAGGCTCTGGCATTCGGTACAGACATCGCCGGTATAGCCTTTTTCGATTGCCTGTCTTACTTTTACATGGTGCGCATTGTCTTGAGATACCGGCTGTTTTCCATGTTTTGTTTCGCTTGATGAGAGTGAATAGTTGTACGAACTCTTTTCCTTGTCTTTATCTTTATCAAGATCCACAAGGCGCTCGCTGACAACTTCTTCACTTACATAATCCGGTTCAGCAAGTTTCTTAACAATACCGGGCGAAACTTTGGATTTAGATGCTTCCGGGTCAACATGTGCAAGATCGGTTCTGCCTAAATAAGTTACCGCAAGCTCTCTAAAAATATAAACTATAACTGAAGTTGACATCTTTATTTTGTCGTTGCCGGTTACGATGCCGCTCGGTTCGAAGCGCGTAAAGACAAATGCGTCTACAAACTCCTCAAGCGGAACACCATGCTGAAGACCAAGCGAGATAGAAATTGCAAAGCAGTTAAGCAGGCTTCTGAATGCCGCGCCTTCGCGGTGCATATCTATAAATATTTCGCCGAGCTGCCCGTTCTCATATTCGCCGTTACGGATATAAACAGACTGCCCGTTGATCTTTGCTTTCTGGGTGTAGCCTGTCCGTCTATCCGGCAGGCGTCTTCTCTTGGCAATGTAGCGGTGAATGATCTTTTCGGCTATCCTAACAATGTCGTTATGCTCTTTGTCTTCTACAATCGCTTCAAGCTCTTCTTCGCTGACCGAGTTAAGCGGCTGCGAGAGCTTTGAGCCGTCGCGGTACAATGCATTGGCTTTAACTCCCAGCTTCCACGATTCCAAATAAGCATCTTTGATATCTTCAACAGATGCCTGGTTCGGAAGGTTGATGGTCTTTGAGATAGCACCGGAAATAAAAGGCTGTGCTGCCGCCATCATCCTGATATGAGCGGAAGGACGGATGAACCTTGTCCCTTTCTTGCCGCACTTGTTTGCGCAGTCGAAAACAGGGTAATGCTCATGCTTTAAGAACGGCGCGCCCTCAATAGTCATTGTCCCGGAGACATAGTCGTTTGCCGAAGCTATTTCTGTATTATAAAATCCTAATTTTGTAAGAAGATTAAATTCAAACGAATTAATTTCATCTTTATTCAATCCTAACTTGCTGCTCAGGAAGTCTTCGCCTATAGTAAACTTGTTGAAAGCAAAGCTTAGATCGAATACTGTAGGAAGTGTCTTTTCTATCTTCGCAATAACGGTATCGGTAAAGCCTTTTGCTTTTAGAGACTGCGGATTTATATAAGGACATCCGTCAAGCGTGCCTGAGCCTTTGGCATATTTTACTATCTCGGAAATCTGGTCTTTATTAAAACCGAGTCTTTCGAGCGCCGGCGGTATGGATTGATTAATAATCTTAAAGTAACCGCCGCCTGCAAGCTTCTTAAACTTTACAAGAGCGTAGTCGGGCTCAACGCCGGTAGTATCGCAGTCCATTACAAGCCCGATGGTACCTGTAGGCGCTATAACTGTAACCTGGGCATTTCTAAATCCATATTGCGTACCCATCTCAAGAGCATTGTCGGCATCTTCTCTTGCTGCCTTCAATAGATCCGAGGGACAGTATTTGGGGTCTATGCCTACAGGAAAGATCGAAAGTTCTTCATACTCATCATTGGGAACATTGTAAGCAGCGCGTCTGTGGTTCCTTATTACGCGAAGCATACTGCTCTTATTTTTCTCAAACTTAACAAAGGTACCAAGTTGCTTCGCCATCTCTGCGGATGTTGCGTAAGCGGTCATGTGCATTATGGCGGTGATAGCCCCGCATATTGCGAACGCTTCGTTGCTGTCGTATGAGATTCCCTGCTGCATAAGTAGGGAGCCGAGATTTGCATAACCCAAACCGAGAGTTCTGAAATCATAGCTTAACTGAGCAATCTGTCTGCTCGGGAACTGCGCCATAAGAACGCTGATCTCAAGCACTATAGTCCATAATCTTGACGCATGCCTGTAAGCCTCTATATTAAACTTTTGTGTTTTGGTATCATAAAACTTTATGAGATTGATAGAAGCAAGGTTGCATGCGGTATCGTCGAGGAACATATATTCCGAGCACGGGTTAGACGCTTTAATCTCTCCGTCCTCCGGACATGTATGCCACTCATTAATAGTAGAATGATATTGAATGCCGGGATCAGCGCTGGACCATGCCGCATACGATATTTGATCCCAAAGATCTTTTGCTCTTAATGTCCTGGAAGGCTTCGGGTTTCTCTTCTCAGCCTTTGCCCTTTTCTTTTCTGTTCTCCAATACAGGTTCCACTCGCCGTCATTTAGTACAGCATTCATAAACTCGTTCGTAACACGGATGGAATTGTTTGAATTTTGCCCGGCAACAGTTATGTATGCCTCGGAATTCCAGTCGACATCGTAAACAGGAAATTCTATTGACCTGAAACCAAGCTTTGCAAGCTGGATTACCCTTTCAATATAATTGTTGGGTATCTGCGCCTTTCTGGCTTCGATAACAGCTTCTCTCAATTTCTTATTCAGATTTTTGTTGAACCTGTCGTTCTGCGGGTGCTCATCGTAGCAGGCTTTCATAATATTGTTA
>JBJKRP010000042.1:0-7802 GCA_046704565.1 Ignavibacteriaceae bacterium
GTATTCACCAGTATCTATTTTATTTCTCTGCAGTTCTGCAGCTAACTCATCTCCTGTTAAATGTTCTCCTTTCGATAATGCCTTTTCAATAATCTTCTTACTCTTTTTAATAATTGAAACAGTAAGACCAAGTTCTCTGTCTCTTGAGTTTAAAGTGGAGCCGGCTTTCGGTACATTTAGCTCACGCATCCATCTTAAGTCCGTCTTTGAAACGTAGTGCCAGGTCGGTCTGAGGATATGAGTTCTAATAATATCTCCTCTCGAGATAGCCGCATCAATCTCACTTACATTTGATCCGGGAAGCCGTACTCCTATAGCCCATTTAGACATTTCAAAATCCTGAGCCTGCATTGCACCCATCCATCCGACGACTTCTCCGGCATTTTTAAATTTTGTTTTTGAAATTTGCTGGCTTATTAATCTTGTCTTGCCTATATCTTTTAACTGCATCTCTACTCTTAATAATTAGTGTTATCTACCTAAGAATGTCCGCTTCGGATTTAAACTAAAGCTTAGTCTTAAAATTTTTTAGATTCTATATGAGTTCAGAATTTTCTTAAGCTTCCCGATGCCTGCCCTAAGCTCATCTTTATTAAACCCGGTATAGCCAATTATCAGTCCGGGTTTCCGTTTTGCTTTAATAACGTACTCAGAAAGCGGATATACAACCAGATCATTTGCCTTCGCAGAAACGCTGACCTGTTTATCGCTAAAATTTCCCGGCAGCCATGCGACAATGTGCATTCCGGCATCGGAAGGCTTTACTTCAAGCAAACCGTTAAGCTCCCTTTTAATTTCTTCAATCAAAAATTCCTGTCTTTCTTTATAAATCATTCTCATTTTTCTAATGTGTTTTGTAAAGTGTCCTTCTTCAATAAATTTTGTAAGAATTACCTGGTCGAAGATGGGACTCTGCCTGTCGACAACTGTTTTAGCAACTGCAAATGCCTCAACCATTTCTTCATCCGGCAGAACAAGATACCCGAGCCGCAGACCCGGGAATAATACCTTGCTGAAAGTACCAATATAAATTACACGCATAAACTTATCCATTCCCTGAAGGGAAGGAAGCGGACTTCCGGTATATCTGAACTCGCTGTCGTAATCGTCTTCAATAATCCATGCATTGTTTTTGTTTGCATACTCAAGAAGCTTTATTCTTCTTGAGATACTCATGATCGAACCAAGCGGGAACTGGTGTGAAGGTGTTGTGTATATGAAATCGGATTTGGGATATTTTTTTACCGCAAAATCTATATTTATTCCTTCATCATCAACAGGGACGGGGAATATTTTAGCGCCGGAATAAAGTACGGATGCTTTCGTTCCAAAATAGCCGGGGTCTTCAAGCATAACATGGTCATTGGCTTTTAACAGTATCCTGCTGATTAGATCGAGCCCTTGCTGAGAGCCGTTTATAATTATTATCTGTTCCGGGACGCAGTTGACAGCCCTGTAGGTCTTCAGGTAATCCGCAATAGCCCTCCTTAACGGCTGATAACCCGCAGCGCTTTTATAACCGAACTGAAGCTTGGGGATAATAGTTCCGTTCCTATTTATAATCTTCAGCCAGGTTTTAAAAGGAAAATCATCAAGCGAGGGCAGTCCGTTCTGGAAAGGAATTATTTTATCTTCCTGACTGTTGCGGAGTAAAAGCTCCGGCGGTTCAAATTTCTTTTGAATTTTTAGGGACGATTTTTTCCTATTGACGCCGCCGGAATTTCTGACAGGTAAAAGCTTGTCCGGTATCTCCTTCGTTATATACGTTCCCGCACCTATCTCACCCGTAATATAGCCTTCGATATTCAACTGTTCAAAAGCAAGCGCAACCGTGTTTCTGGAAATCTTTAGTTCTGATGAAAACGTTCTTGTACCCGGAAGCTTTAATCCTCCCTTAAATCTTCCTGAAAGAATTCCTTCTCTAAGAAGGTTGTAAAGCTGTTTGTATAAAGGCACAGAAGAAGAACTGTCCAGATGTATTCCTGCTAAAGGAAGCTCGTCAATTTGTTTAGGCATCTATTTAATTATCTCTTGGAAATTGGTAGGTATTAATATAATAATTAAAATTATTCTTTGTAAAAGAAGGAGTTTGTCCTTTATCATACCGGCATAGTGGCACCATCAAATAAGCTGATAATGGCTCTTTTGTACAGCCCCTTTCGTACTTAGTTTTGAGTAGTTAAAATAATTAATGATGGAGTTAGCTTGAAGCTGAAACATTGGCTTGTATTCTTTTTGGTAGGTGCAATATGGAGCTCATCCTTTATGTGGATAAAGCTGGCAATACGCGAAGTAAGTCCGGCTATGCTTGTTGCGGTACGGGTTACTCTTGGATTTTTATTCGGCGTAATTGTAATATTTGTTCTCAGGGTTAAGCTGCCTGGAAGCTTAAAGGAATGGCTCTCTCTCATTCTACTTGGCGTTACAAATTTCGCCGCCCCATTCTTTTTAATTTCGTGGGGAGAAAAGTCAATAGCCTCATCTGTAGCTGCAATACTTGACGCAACGGTACCCCTGTTTACAGTCTTTCTTGCACACTATTTATTGAAAGACGACAGGATGACTGTGCAGAAGGTTACCGGTCTGTTAACGGGATTTGCCGGTGTAATTATTCTGGTAAGTAAAGGTGCAGGTGCTTCTCCGGGCACCCTGGCTGGAGAAGGCGCCGTCGTATTAGCCTCACTGTTTTACGCAGGCAGCGCTATCTTCATTCGAAGAACAACTGAGAATACACCCGGAGTCCTGAGGAGTACTATCCCAATGCTTTCAGCATCGGTTATAATGTGGTCAGCCGCGTTCTTAACCGGGAGCGACACGCATTTACCTAAGCTTCAGCTAACATGGATTGCGCTTTTGTTTTTAGGAATCATCGGATCGGGTCTAGCTTTCCTTCTCGCATTTTATTTGATCCATCAAATAGGTCCAACCCGCTCAACTATGGTAACCTATATCTTCCCGCTTGGCGGCATAATTCTCGGCGTAATGTTCCTGCGCGAACAGGTTACCTGGCAACTGCTTACAGGAGGCATTTTAATTATTGCAAGTCTTGCTATCGTTAACTGGAAACCATCCGGGTTGAAATCGCTTTCAAAGGTAGAAATGGGAACAGAATAGTTTTTAATATGAGTAACGAAAAACATAAAGGATAGAACTTTGGAAAAATTAAATATTACAGGAAGAACAAAGGTTGAACGGATTTCCAAAAGAGCTTCTTATGATGCAGATGTCATCCACAAAATACTTGACGATGTATTTGTATGCCAGGTCGGCTTTTCTTACGAAGACAATGTTTACATTATCCCGACACTTTTCGGCAGGAAAGATAATTTTATTTACTTTCACGGCTCAAAGAACAGCAGGATGCTAAAATCCTTTTCGTCCGGTAAGGATGTCTGCATCACAGTTACAATTACCGACGGACTTGTTCTTGCGAGGTCGGCATTTCATCATTCTGTTAATTATAGATCGGCAGTAATGTTCGGAAAGCCGGAAGAAATTATTAACAACGAAGAAAAGACCAAAGCGCTCGAAATAATTATGGAGCACATCATACCTGGCAGATGGAACGACGTACGCAAGCCGAATGAAAAAGAGCTTAACGTTACTTCGGTATTTTCTTTTAAGATCGAAGAAGCGTCTGCTAAGATACGAACCGGTCCGCCCGCCGACGATAAAGAAGATTATAATTTAAACGTATGGGCTGGTACGCTTCCTATTCATACCTTGTACGATGAACCGGTTAGGGACGAGCTTTTGCAAAAGGACGTTGTCCTCCCGGGCTACATTAAGGATATGGTTATATAAAATAAACTTTGGAGTAAAAGATGATTACCAAAAGAGTTAATATTCATGAAGCAGCGCCGGAAGGCTACAAAGCTATGATGGCGCTTGAAAATTATGTTGGTACTACGGGAATAAATCCTATCATCAGAGAGATGATAAAGATAAGAGCATCGCAGATTAACGGCTGTGCTTATTGCATCGACATGCATACAGAAGATGCCAGAGCACTCGGAGAAACTGAAAAAAGGATATACGCATTAAGCGCCTGGCGGGAGTCGCCGCTTTTTTCCGATGAAGAAAGAGCTGTACTGGCTTTTACGGAAGAGATGGCACATATTTCTGCAAAAGGTGTCTCGGAAGAAACCTATGATAATATTAAGAAATATTTTAACGACAAAAGCATTGCGGAAATTATAATGATAAACGTAACAATAAACTCCTGGAACAGAATTGCTGTAAGCACGCATTCGCAGAGGTGAAATCATTCACAAACATATGAGGTGTAACTATGCTAAGTAAACTTGGACCCGGCACTAATGCAATTACATGGTTTGAGATACCGGTAATTGACACTAAGCGCGCAAAGAAATTTTATGAGACTGTCCTGGACATTAAAATGGAAACCCGCTCGGTAGGTGAAACCGATGAGGAAATGACTTTCTTCCCTTTCGAACCTGGAATAATCCGCGCAACTTCCGGGTTGGTCTCGGGAGCCTTAACAAAAAACAATTTCTACAAGCCTTCGAAGGATGGAACGGTAGTCTACCTAAATGCTTTTCCGAAAATACAACCTGTTATAGACAGGATTGAACCAGCCGGCGGAAAAATTATTTTACCTAAAACTAAAATACAGGCAGGCTTTATTGCAAGATTCGTTGACAGCGAAGGGAATATAATGGGACTGCACGCTGAAGGGTAAACCCTGCAGAAGCGCGGGCAATTGATTTTAAGAGGAATACCTTATGGACAAAAAGCATCATTATACGTTAACAGTCAAGTGGACAGGCAGCAAAGCCGAAGGGACATCGTCCTATACCGCCTATGAGCGAAGTCATTCAATAATATCAGAGGGTAAAACGGAGATATTCTGTTCTTCCGATCCGGCATTCCGGGGTGATAAGACTAAGTACAATCCCGAAGAATTATTTTTAGCATCGCTCTCTTCGTGCCACATGCTTTGGTATTTACACTTGTGTGCTATAAATGGAGTTGTTGTTATAGAATATTCAGATAATCCCGAAGGCTTTATGACTGAGACTGCTAACGGAGGCGGACATTTTACAGACGTAATACTCCGCCCGCTGGTAACCGTTACAAAAGAATCAATGGTTGATAAAGCAAACGAGCTTCATGAAAAAGCCAATGAGCTTTGCTTCATCGCAGGCTCATGCAACTTCAAGGTTCACCATGAGCCTGTTTTTAAAATCCTGCAAAAATAAATTTGATTTACCTTCACGCCCTTGTGCGAAGGCTATTTCATCAACATCATCTTGCCTACTGCATGGGAGCTTCCTGCTTCTATCGAGTAGAAATAAACGCCGCTCGAAAGCCCTGTCCCATTAAACTCAACTTGATTCTTTCCTGCCGGTTCTTCTTTGTTTACCAAAGTAGAGATTTCCCTTCCCAGAATATCAAATACTTTCAAAGTTACTTTGTTGAGGGATGACAGCTGGTAGCTAATTATTGTAGAAGGATTAAACGGATTAGGATAATTCTGATACAACTCAAAATTGCCCGGCAACTGCCCGGCATAACTCTTTACGGAAGTAACTATTCCGCCGGGATTAAACTCTAACACGTCATCGCTGCCCGTAGCTAACCACAAGTTGCCTTCTTTATCCGCAGCAACAGACCTGATTAAATCATTTGTTAATCTCGAATTTAAAGTGTTGTAGCTCGTCCAGTTTGTTCCGTCGAATTTAAACAGTCCCCTGTCGGTGCCCACCCATACATTACCTCCGATTGTTGCAATCGACTGAAAACTTTGAATTGTCGATGAGTCCGGCGTCTTAAAATATGAAAAGGACGAACCATCAAACCTAATTAAATTTATTCCTGCGCTCATCCATAAGTTACCGGATGCATCCGGTGTTAAATTCATAATATCATCGGTAATGTTGGCAGGCGTGTATGTCGTCCAGACTCCTCCTTCAAATTTTACAAGACCGGCAGACGTACCCAGCCACAAGGTGCTGCCTTCGCTAAGCACAGACGAAACAACATCGCTTGGTATATGCGAATTAGACTTTGAATATATAGTCCAGTTGGTACCGTCATACCTGGCAAGTCCCGCCGGTGTGCCTATCCATTTATTATTGCTGTCGTCTATCGCAATACAGTTAAAACTCATAAAGCCGCCAAAGCCTGCAAGACTTGAGTTTACAAAGTTCCACTTATTTCCTTTAAGATAATAAACCGAATTTGTTGAAAGCACCCACGGGCTGTCCGAAGCGTCCACCGCCACTGAAGTAACATCGTTGGGAGAAAAAATATAGTCAAGAGTTGCCGGGTTGAACTGCGTCCAGTTTATTCCGTCAAACTTGACGAGGAAAGCGCCGCCAATCCATTTATTGTTATTCTTATCTATTACAATCGGTCCCGTAACAAGCGGCGTTCCGTAGTTGCCGCTGGGAATTCCCGAATTGGACGTATTTATCTTTGTCCAGGTCGTCCCATCAAACTTAACAAGACCGTTCAGCGTTCCAATCCATTTTGTTCCTGCACCGTCTATATAGATTGAATAAACGCCGTTATCTGTAAGCCCGGAATTAGAGGTGTTATATACGGTCCAGTTTGTTCCGTCGAATTTATCAAGACCGTTATCATTTGTCCCGACCCAGACGTTGTTCTGCGCATCTATCTTTATTGTATTTATAAAATTTCCGGATATGTTTGAATTTGCGGTTGTATAAGTTGTCCAGTTTTTGCCGTCATACTTAGCAAGTCCCATATTTGTTCCAATCCAAGCGTTGTCAGCAGTATCAAACTCTATAGAATTAACAACGCTTCCGGGCAAGCCTGAATCTGATGCCGTATAGAACGTCCATGAACCGTTTGAGTTTACCGCAACTCCGCTGCCTGTACCCATCCATATATTGCCGGCTTTATCCTGGTTAAAATAAAAAATTGATTTATCCAGACCGATGGTGTTATATGTAATCCAGTTGGTGCCGTCAAACTTAGCCGGACCTGAGAAGTAAGTCCCCGCCCAAATATTTCCCGATCTATCTGTAAAGACGTAATCGATGTTATTATCAAGCAGCGCCGAATTTGAGGTATCGAAGGTAGTCCAGTTGGTGCCGTCGAACTTTGAAAGCCCCATGTAGCCTGCAATCCATTTATTTCCGTTCTTATCGATAGAGATCGATGTTACACTATTCGAGCTTATGCCTGAATTTCCCCTGTTATAAAAGACGGTATTGCCGGAGCTCATATCTACCTTAACCAATCCGCCGCTCGTACCGACCCAAAGCGTATTATTCTCGTTGCATAAGGCAAAGATGGCGTTGCTGTTTGTAAAATCCTTCCATTGGCTGGTTTGTGAAAACAAGTCAGCATCGCTCAGAAAGAAAATTTGAATTACAATTACAGAAAGGTAAACACGCTTCATATTCCGCTCCGGATTGGTTGTAAAAAAAAGAGAAAAGATTTTTTAAACAATGCCTTCTCTCCGCTATGTTAAATAATTGGCTGGGAAAATCTGAAAAAAGTTAGAAAGAGTCAATAATTATTTATAGTTAAAATTAATTTTAGTGATTTTATTAATGTTTATTATCGGAAGAAAATTTTATTTATTTAATATTATTATAGAAGATGTTATTACGGATATTCTTCACGATTTAGAGCTGAGTGAAGAGTAAGCAATCCGGGATTATGTACTGTTGCTGGCTCCCAAGAGCTGTGGGATTAGAACAGACTTCATAATTTTTTAGAGAAAGACATAAAATGTCTTTTAATGTATTTGAAAAGAATTTACATTCGATTAATACGGAGAATTTTGAAAAGGAAGATGATTATAT
>JBJKRP010000043.1:0-17626 GCA_046704565.1 Ignavibacteriaceae bacterium
AACAAACTCGGGCTTCTTTGTAGCCTCGTTTCTAAAACGGATATTCGCTCTCCTTGCCTGGAAGTTTTCAAAGTTGCTGCACGATGAAGCTTCGAGCCATTTATTTTCTGCCGGTGACCAAGTTTCAATATCATAGCATTTGGCTGCCGAGAAACTTAAATCTCCCGTACAGAGAAGCAGTACGCGGTAAGGTATCTTCAGCGCCTGGAGAATTTCTTCGGCATCTTTAACAAGTCTTTCCAGTTCGTCGTAAGAGGTTTCCGGCTTCACAAATTTTACAATCTCAACTTTATTGAATTGATGGACGCGAAGGAAGCCTTTTGATTCTTTCCCGTAAGATCCTGCTTCTCTTCTGAAGCATGCGGAATAGCCGACAAACTTTACCGGCAACTCGCTTTCGGGTAGAATTTCACCCCTGTAAATATTTGTTATCGGAACTTCCGCAGTTGGTACAGGGAACAGGTCGTCTTTGTCGATGCAGTACATGTCGTCTTCCATTTTAGGAAGCTGCCCCGTTCCTTTCATCGAATCCCGGTTAACCAGGAAAGGAGGAAAGATTTCTTTGTAGCCGTGATGCTGAAGATGATAATCGAGCATGAAATTTATCAAAGAGCGTTCAAGCGTTGCGCCTTTATCTGTATAAAGCGGAAAGCCTGAACCGGAAATTTTCGTTCCCCGTTCGAAATCAAGTATTTTCAGCTTTCTGCCGAGCTCGACGTGGTCTAAGACTTTGAAATCATTTTGAAAAGAAAATCCTTCCGGCAGCCATTTCCTCGCCTCAACATTTTCGTCGGAAGATTTTCCGACGGGAACAGAAAAATGCGCGATGTTCGGAGTTGCAAAAAGTATTGTATCAATTTTATTTCCCACATCTCTAAGCTGTCCGTCAAGCTGAGCAATCTGGTCAGATACTAATTTCATTTCGGCAAGCACCGGTGCTGTATCCTGCCCGGCTTTTTTCATTTGAGGAATTTGAGCGGATACCTGGTTGCGCTTTGCTTTAAGCTCGTCGGTTTTAATAATCAGTGCACGGCGCTCCTCGTCAAGCGACATGACTTCGCCGACAATATCTTTCGAGTTCTTGTTTAATAAACCCTGTCTGACTAATTCCGGGTTCTCGCGGATAAATTTTAAATCGAGCATAATTTCTTTCTTTGATTAGCAGTTGTTATTTAACGACGATATTATAAATCTTATTCTTAACAAAAATTTCCTTTATTACAGACTTGCCTTCAAGATACCTTGCAACCTTATCATCTTTAAAAATTCTTTGTTTGGCAAATGCCTGTTCGGAATTCATTGGTAATTCTAAGGTTGCTCTCAGCTTCCCGTTTACCTGAACGGCGATCATTACTTTATCTTCTATCAAAGCCTCCGGGTCAGGTTCAAACCAAACCGGATTCTTGAAAACAGATTCTTTCTTCCCCAGTATCAGCAGGCATTCCTCTGCAAGATGCGGCGCAACAGGCGCAAGAAGAGTTCCGTATCTTTCAAGCGTATAAGATTGAATCTCGCCCGAACATTTATCCAAAGATTTATTAAGCTCATTCAGCAGTTCCATCAAAGCGGCAATAGCGGTGTTGAACCTGAAATTGTTTATTTCTTCATCGTATTTCTTTATTGCCTGGTTGACTTTCCTGTAAACAGTTTTTTCATCTTCATTCAGACTATCGATCTTATAAATGTTCTGAGCATGTGACTTGCTTAAGCTGTCCGGATACTTTCCGAAGAGCTCATAACTTCGCTGAACAAACCTATCGGTTCCGGCTATTCCTTTGTCGCTCCAGTCGCCGCCCATTTCATATGGTCCCATGAACATCAGGTAAAGCCTAAAAACATCCGAACCAAACTTCGATGTAAACTCATCCGGGTTTACAACATTGCCTTTTGACTTGGACATCTTAGCGCCCTGGTTGGTAATTGTTCCCTGATGGATCAAGTTTAAAAACGGCTCGCCGGATTTTGTTAATCCCAGGTCTCTTAAAAATTTATGAATAAACCTGGCATATAAAAGATGCATTGTCGCATGTTCGGCGCCGCCCACGTACATATCCACCGGAACCCAATTGTCGGTTAAAGCCGTATCAAATATATTGTCCTCTATCTTAGGGTTTAGATATCTGAAATAATACCATGAAGAATCAACGAACGTATCCATGGTATCCGGATCGCGGTGAGCATCACTCCCGCATTTCGGACACTTGACTTCATAGAACTTTTTATTAGTAGTTAAAGGAGATTCACCGCCCGGCTTAAACTCAACATCATAAGGAAGCTCAATCGGTAAATCTTTTTCATCAACGGGAACTTCACCGCATTTAGGGCAATGAATTATTGGAATCGGAGTTCCCCAGTATCTTTGTCTTGAAATTAACCAGTCTCTTAAGCGGTAATTAATTTTGCTCGTACCGATTCCTTTATCTTCAAGCCATTCAACCATTTTTTCTTTAGCTTCTTGAACATAAAGACCGTTTAAAAATTCACTATTAATTGCCGGACCATCTTCAGTAAAGGCTTTGCCGTCAAAATTCTCCGTTGGTTGAACAGTTCTGATAATGTTAAGATTAAACTTTTCTGCAAATTGCCAGTCGCGTTCATCTTGTCCTGGCACTGCCATAATAGCACCTGTGCCGTATGTTGTCAAAACATAATCCGCAATCCAAACCGGAATTTTTTTATTGTTTACAGGGTTAATTGCAAAAGCACCTGTATTAACGCCGGTTTTCTCTTTAACAGTTGAAGTTCTGTCGATTTCAGACATTGATTTTATAGAATTTCGGTATTCTTCAACAGCATCTTTAAATTCATCTTTTGTAATAACTTCTACCAAATGATGCTCGGGAGCGAGAACCATATATGTAGCTCCGAATAATGTATCCGGTCTGGTTGTGAAAATTTTAATTTCTTCTTTATGACCGTCAACTTTAAAGTTAACTTCTGCGCCGATGCTTTTCCCAATCCAGTTTCTTTGCATCAATTTGGTCTTTTCAGGCCAGTTGATATTTTCTAACTCTTGAAGAAGTTCTTCTGCGTAATCTGTTATCTTAAAAAACCATTGTGTCAGATTTTTTTGGATTACAAGTGTACCGCATCTTTCGCAGGTTCCGTCTGCCTGTACCTGTTCGTTTGCGAGGACGGTCTTGTCGTTCGGGCACCAGTTTACGGGCGCATTCTTCCTGTATGCCAGCCCCTTATTATAAAGCTGAAGGAATAGCCACTGGTTCCATTTATAATATTCAGGAACGCAGGTCATAAGTTCGGCATCCCAATCATACATGCAGCCCATATGCTTCAGTTGCTGACGGATGTCGTTAATGTTTGTCATGGTGCTGTCGTAAGGATGGATGCCTGTTTTAATAGCATAGTTTTCCGCAGGCAGCCCGAATGCGTCGTATCCCATCGGCTCGAAGACGTTGAAGCCTTTAAGCTTTTTATATCTTGCCCAGCTATCTGTAGGACCATAATTGTACCAGTGCCCGCAGTGAAGCTTAGCACCGGAAGGATAAATGAACATGACGAGGCAGTATAGTTTATTATCTAATTTGGAGAAGTCGGTTTTGTATATTTTGTTATCTTCCCAAAATTTTTGCCATTTAGATTCTATTTCTGAAAAGGGATACCGCATTTTTCAACTTAATTCTTATAAAAATATCGGCAAATTTATCGAAAAGGCGAGGCATTTCAAATTGGCATTGAAGGTTTTGTGCTTTAAAAGGAAAGATTGAGCTGAAAAGAAAATATTAAAAAAAAACCCCGGATTAATGTGCCGGGGCTTTTAAGCTCCGCGAGCAGGGCTCGAACCTGCATCCCGAAAGCATTCGGGATAACAGCCGAATGCTCAAATATCTAATTCTCCAGATATAACTCTTTGTATCATTATTTTACTTTTCCAGCTTTTTAGCTTTCTCTCTGCCAGCATTGCTTCTTTCTTTGTCTGGTATTCTTTCTTAAATATAATTTCCCACGGTCTGTACCTTGAGGTGAATCCTGACTCAAAGGAGTTATGATATTGAAGTCTGAGTTCAGGGTTTTGAGAAATGCCAACGTAATACTTATCGGCTACTTGGGATTTTAATATGTAAAGGAAGTGTTTCATTTAAAATAAAACCCCGGATTAATGAGCCGGGGTTTTTAAGCTCCGCGAGCAGGGCTCGAACCTGCAACCCTTCGGTTAACAGCCGAATGCTCCACCATTGAGCTATCGCGGAATAAAGTGTTTTTCAAATACGAGAGTCAAAAATACAGACAAAAGTATAGCTTGTCAAGATTTTTTTCAAACGTTAATTCAAAAAATATTTTAGATACTGAAAAGACCATAACACTTTCGTTCCGGCTTCTGAATATTTATGAATTATATGTTTAGTGATGATGTTCGCATGAAAAATTCATTTTAATATCTTTTCAATATTTTTAGAATCAAAATAGCCTTATATTCATCTTACTTTACGAAAACATTATCTTAGATAGCTATCAATATCATAAGAATTCAAGGAGCTTAAAATGCATGAGAAAAGATTTACAGGAGGAGTGGAAAGATTACGCTCGCCTGAACGGATTTCCAATATGGAAATAGATAAGGTTGTTGAACATTCACTCGAAGGAGTAAAAATTGGAAGGCTGCTGGACATAGGTACCGGCTCCGGTTTATTTGCAGAGGCATATGCGAAAAGGAATATTAAAGTAGCTGGCATTGATGTTTTGCAGGAGATGATTGAAGCAGCAAAATCATTCGTCCCCGATGGCGACTTCAGGATAGCAGTTGCTGAGAAGCTGCCATTTTCAGATAACTCATTTGATGCGGTATTATTTGGGGTTGTACTGCATGAAACCGACGACATGCTTAAAGCTTTAAAAGAAGCTCAACGAGTTGCAAACAAAAAAGTCTTTGTTCTGGAGTGGCAGTACAAAGCCGGCGAGTACGGTCCGCCGCTTGAACACCGGATAAAGCCTGAGGTAATGAATCAATTAATTAAAGAGGCAGGGTTTAATCATTATGATAAAATAGATATGAAAGAACTGGTACTTTACAGGTTAACAGTCTGACAAAGATAATAGTACTATTCTATATATTAGAACCAAGTAGCCTGAATTCTATTCTCGGCTATGGTTAAGATTATGAAATTATAATAAGATACTTGTCTATGCTGCGCGATTATTGAGTTTATATTTTTTATTTTCTAAGTTGCATTTGACCGAAAAAAAATAAATGTATCCGAACAAAAAATCTTGCCTTTATTTTTTAACAATTAGGAGAATTCAATATGAGTAAAAGCGACGATTCGGGGGCAAACAAAAGCCGCAGACAATTTTTGAAAACGGGTATACTCGGCGGTATTGCTGCGGCATCTCTGCCGTCTTTATCATTTGCCGAGAAAGCTGCCGCACCATTTAACAAAGCGCAAATCCAATCCTCTGAGTTTGATGAAATTACCGTAGGTGAGTTGGCTGGGGGATTAAAATCCGGGAAATACACGGCTCGTTCTATTGCAGAACATTATATCGCCCGCATCAAAGAGATAGATAAAAATGGACCTGGAGTAAACAGCGTTATAGAATTGAATCCTGATGCATTATCAATTGCAGATTCGCTTGACAGGGAGTTAAAGGACAAAGGGGCTCGTGGTCCGCTTCACGGCATTCCGGTATTGATAAAAGATAACATCGATACGGCAGATAAAATGGAAACCACTGCCGGCTCTCTTGCATTGCTCGGTTCAAAACCGGTGAAAGATTCCTACGTAGCAAAACAGCTTCGTGAGGCGGGTGCGTTAATACTTGGTAAAACAAATTTAAGCGAGTGGGCAAATATCCGGTCTACCCATTCCACAAGCGGCTGGAGCGGTCGCGGAGGGCTTACGAAAAATCCTTTTGCACTTGATAGAAATTGTTCAGGCTCAAGCTCCGGTTCTGGTGCAGCTGCGTCATCTAATTTTTGTGCGGTTGCAATCGGAACAGAAACGGACGGATCCGTTGTTAGTCCTTCTTCGATTACCGGGTTAGTCGGAATAAAGCCTACCGTGGGCTTGGTAAGCAGGGCAGGGATAATTCCTATTTCGCATTCCCAGGACACTGCCGGACCAATGTGCCGCACTGTCCGCGATGCGGCAATCTTATTAAGCGCAATTCAAGGCGTTGATCCGGAAGACGAAGCTACTAAAGCAAAAGGAAGAAAAGCATTTGCTGATTATACAAAGTTTCTTGATGCTGATGGGCTGCAGGGTGCCAGAATCGGTGTCGTGCGGAAATATTTTGGATTCCTTCCGCAGGTTGATGATGTAATTGAAGACTCGTTAAAAGTATTAAAGGATAAAGGTGCGGTGTTGATTGATCCTGTTGAGATAGATGCAATAGGAAAGGTAGACGATTCGGAGATGACTGTGATGATGTATGAGCTTAAGGCGGATATGAAAAAATATCTTAAGCACCGCGGTCCCGGAACAAAGATGCACACATTGGAAGATTTGATAGAATTCAACAAGAAGCATGAAAAAGAGGAGATGCCCTTCTTCAAGCAGGAATTATTTTTGCGAGCCGCGAAGACCGGCTCACTAAAAGATAAAAAATATCTTGCTGCTCTGGAAAAAGATCACCGCCTTACTCGCAAGGAAGGTATCGATGCCGTAATGGATAAATATAAACTGGATGCTTTGGTTTCACCGACTGACGGACCCGCATGGATGACCGACCTTGTAGACGGTGATCATTTTCTCGGAGGAAGTTCTCAGCTTGCGGCTGTTGCCGGCTATCCGCATATAACGGTGCCTGCGGGATTTGTCTTCGGTTTGCCAATCGGAATTTCTTTTTACGGAAGAGCATGGAGCGAGAACGTTCTTCTAAAAATTGCTTACGGCTTTGAGCAGGCGACCAAGGTAAGGAAGCCTCCAAAATTTTTGCCTACTGCAGAATTATATGTTTAGCTTAAACAATAATAAAATTGAAAGAGCTATGCAATGAATGCATGGCTTCCATGAATTCATATTTCATGAAGCCATGCAGTCCTGTTTAAGCTTTCATTCTTGTGCCGTGCTCTTCATGGATAAAAAGCCAACTGCAAATTTTACCGATGTTGATTTCATCGAAATTATTCCAGTATGCTTTTGTTCTTACATGATGAGAGCTTGTATCAGTGTCAGGTATGCTTTCGGCTTCCTTGATCAAATCATTAAGACGTTCCTGCCATTTAAGCATATTGGAAATTCTGAGATCAACCCAGCCTTCGCTCGACCATTTATTGATGCTTTCATCTGTTATTTCAAGAACGTTTTCTCCGCGGAATGCCGGTATCTTTATGCTCCTGCCTCGTAGCAGCGACTTGCCGTCGGGCAGTAGGACCGGTATGCCGATTGATATTATCTCGCTTCTAAGCTTTGAATTGCCGTCGATCAGCTCAAAACATTTTTTAGAAATTTCTTCCGCATCACCTTTTACAATATCTTTTATTGTATTGAAGTTCAGGCTGATAAGATAAATTTCATAAAGCAGCTTTGATAATCTAGGGGGACCTAAAAGCTCAAAAGCAACACTTGCTGCGTTGTTTTCTCTTTCAAGCCTTGCAAGCTTTTCAACCGCCGTGTGCTGCATATAGCCTGCGCGGTATGTAGGCTCCATTGTGGCGTGGTCAAGAGAGCTTACAATGTCGTGCCCGGTATTGCCGCCTTTAATTTCATAGATTACAACCTCTGCAATTTCTTCGGGCGTAACAAACTCCATGTGCTTCTGCGCAGTAATAGTTTCGAACTCGCCGCGGGAGAAGATGCCGTTCTCTCCCGTATCGATGAAGACGGACTTTAAAGACTCTCCGGTAGTTTTATATTGTTTGTCGGAACAAATTTCAAAGTTGCCGGTAAGCGGAACTGCTTCAGAAACCTGAACGTCAAGAAGCTCAATAGGCTTGCCGCGCTTCTTAATTTCACCAAACTCAATTCTTTTCCATGCAATTGCCGCAGTAGGTTTTATCTCTTTTGTTATCGGACCGTCCGGCGTTCTTGCCATAAGAAAAAGCAGAAGCGTATGCGCACCTGCAATAGATGACTTGCTGAGCAAAACTCGCGAAGGTTTCTCTTCGCTATGGGTGTACGGAATGTTTAGACCCATACCGCCGGTGCCGCTTGTCCCGATCTTGATGTAAATCTCGGTTTTAATAATGCTCATGCAGGCATAAAGAAGCTGTACATGCCGGATGAGCTGAGGAATGTAAAGCGTCGATAAAAGCTTTTCCGTCTCTTCAACAAGCTCCTCATAGTTTGCCCCGGACTTTATAGCATGAGAAACGTTTCTGTAAGAAGAGTAAATATCCTGGTAGGCAATTGCAGTTGCAGTGTTAATACAGTCGATTACGATCTCGGGTTTGTACTCGATCAGCAGATGATAAACAGACGAGCTCTTTATAATGTCATCCGAGAGTTCTTCCATTATGTCTTCAATGAGCAAAGCTCTTTTTTTATGATTGTTGAGGACTTCAATGCGTGCTTCGTCTTTAAATTCATAGCGGACGAAAAGATCGCCGCCCCATGGAACAAAGAAATTTTTCCCGGCTTGCGGAAATTCTTTCTCAAGCAATTCGGCAGCATCCTTTGCTTCGGAAAATTTTAGCGAGGTAATGATAATCCTATTGGGTTTATCTTCTACCAGCTTCCGGGCAACTGCGCTTCCGACAAGACCCCAGCCGCCCAAAACCAGAACAGTTTTATTTTGAATGTTCATTTTAGAATCCCGTTTTTTTTGGAACTAATTATTTGTATCCAAAATTAAATGAAAGTCCGGCAGAAGGCAATCTATTTTCATCGAATTATGATGCAATTATTAGGGCAAAAAATACCTTTTATCGAACATGGATTGAATTATGACCTATAACTTTTTAATTAGCAAAGCGAATTCAAAATTATTTTCTGCTTTCAATAAAAAAGGACTGAAGCGCGAAATGATAAAAAGTGAACATCCTGCCCTGGCTTTAGAGTATTTTGATCGGGCATACAAAATGCAGCTTGACGGAGAAATAGAAAATGCAATTAACGAATACAAAGCTTCACTCCGTATTTTCCCTACCGCCAAAGCCCACACATTTCTTGGCTGGGCTTACAGCCATCAAGGCAAATTTGAGTTCGCCATTGATGAATGCAAGAAGGCAATCGAGCTTGACCCCGGCTGCATCAGTGCCTACAACGACATCGGGACTTATTTGGCTAATCTTAAGAGATACGATGAAGCTATAGAGTGGCTGCAGAAGGCTGTAAAAATTCCAGAAGATTCTTCAAAGCACATTTCTTATTTCAATATAGGGAATATATATGAACATATGGGGGATTGGATGACTGCCTCAAGATTTTACAATAAGGCGCTGCTGCTTCAGCAGGAATACGAGCCGGCTCAAGGCGCTTTAATCAGGATGTCAACTCTGCTTAATTAAGGCACAATCAAATATACGTTTGCCCGCTAACACCATTTAACCTTTATTTTCTTTCAAAAGGAAAAAATCAAAGCACCTGTAGCGTTCCGAATTGCTTAACTTAGACGAGAGTGTTAAATTACGCCATTAAAAATAAATTTTTTCCTGAAAGGAAGACGAGCGGTTAATAATGAAAGTTCTAGATTTGTTAAGCGATAAGTTTGTTATCCCCGAGCTCAAGGGTCAAACCAAGGACGAAGTAATAAATGAGCTTATCGATTTATTCAAAGATGATCCACGCGTAATTGATCTTGAAAAGGTAAGAGAGGCTGTTCTTGAAAGAGAAAAGATAATGTCTACTGGCGTCGGAAAGGGATTTGCAATTCCCCACGGAAAGACGAACACAGTAAACGATATTCTTGCGGCATTCGGAAAGACGAGCCGCCCGATTGAATATGATTCGCTTGACGGTCACCCCGTTTACCTGGTTTTCCTTCTCGTAGGAAAGGACAACTTAGTAAGCAAACATATTAAGCTTCTTAGCCGCATCTCCCGCATGATGAATAAGGACGAGTTTAGAGAAAGTCTTCTTAAGGCAAAAACTTCCGAAGAGATTCTGAATATCTTTAGAAAAGAAGAAGAAAACTATTTTGAAGTTTAATAACTTCCTCCATTATGATTAAAGCCATTACAGGTACAAAAGATATCCTGCCTGGCGAGATTCAAGGCTGGAAACATCTTGAGTCCGTCGTTAGTACTACATTTACAAGTTTCAACTATAAAGAAATTAGAACACCGGTTCTTGAAGAGACATCTTTATTTGCCAGAGGTATCGGCGAGCAGACCGATATTGTCGGCAAAGAGATGTATACTTTTGCTGATAGAAGCGGAACAAGCGTTACGCTTAAGCCGGAGATGACTGCGCCAGTTGTACGCGCTTTTATTGAACATTCCTTAGGCAAGCAGCAGCCTCTTAATAAGCTCTTTTATATCTCGCCGATGTTCAGGCAGGAAAGACCGCAAGCCGGAAGGCAGCGTCAGTTCCATCAATTCGGCGGCGAGGCTCTCGGCAGCACTTCTCCATTGCTCGATGCAGAACTGATTATTATTGCATACAGGATTTTGACTTCGCTCGGGCTTAAAGACCTGGCTGTTAAAATAAATTCACTGGGCGTTCCATCTTCGAGAGAAAATTATAAGAAGCTGCTGAAAGACTTTTTGAAGGATTCAAAGCACAAGCTTTCGGAGGACAGCAGAAAAAGGTACGATACAAACGTCTTAAGGATATTCGACAGCAAGGTTGAATCTGATCAGGTTATCCTTAAAGATGCGCCGCTGCTGATTGACCATATTGACGAAGAAAGTAAAAATGATTTTGAGCTTGTTAAAGAAATGCTTGCAAAGTCAAACGTGCAGTTTGAGATCGATCCGAAGCTGGTAAGAGGACTGGACTATTATACAAAGACAACATTTGAAATCGTCAGCGGTAAAGTCGGTTCGCAGAGCGCGCTTTGCGGCGGAGGAAGATATGACTTGCTGGTTGAACAGCTTGGCGGCAGTCCGGTTCCGGGAGTTGGTTTTGCTGCAGGTATTGAGCGTATACTCCTTGCCTGTGAAAATGAAAAGTCGCTTAGCCTTCCCGAAGAGCAGATCGATCTCTACATTGTTAAGCTTGATGATGAGCTTACGGCAAAGGTTTTTGATCTTGCGCTTGACTACAGGAAAGAAAATCTTTCAGTTGAATTTGATTATCTTAGCCGCAGTGTAAAAGCCCAGATGCGTGAAGCTAACAGGCTGAAAGCAAGGTTTGTCCTTTTCATCGGCGGTGAAGAGTATAAAGCCGGTAAACTGAATCTTAAAAACATGTCTACCGGAGAGCAGCAATTGATTGAAACAAATGATGCCGGTAAATTATTTAAAATTATAAAAGGATTATAAATGTATCCTGAGCTTTTTAAGATAGGTCCTTTTACAGTTTACAGCTACGGGCTGATGATGGGCATTGCTTTCATTGTTGCGAGCTACATTCTTACCAAAGAGTTTGAAAGACGCAAAATGAATCCTGCCTTTGCTACCGAGATTACTCTGCTTGCAATTATATTCGGAATAGCAGGAAGCAAAGCTTTGGACTTAATTGAAAACTGGAGCTCATTCATTGCAAATCCTTTAAGCGCATTTGATCCCGGCGGATTAACATTTTACGGCGGTTTAATATTAGCCGCTGCCGCAATTGCGGTTTATATCAGGAGAAAGAAGATTCCGTTTCTTGTTATTGCCGACGCAACTTCACCTTCGTTGATTTTAGCTTACGGTATCGGGAGAATCGGCTGTCAGCTATCCGGGGACGGCGATTACGGTATCCCGACAAAGCTTCCCTGGGGAGTTAATTTTGCCAACGGAACTATAAAACCGCATTACGCTCTTGCTCAATATTATGCGGATCACCCCGCACTTGCCGCGAAAGATCATTACTACCAGTTAAGCTCCCAGGTTATTCGAACGGATAATTACGGTACAATAACAAAGTTTGATGAAGTCATCCGGCTTCATCCGGCGCCTGTTTATGAATTCCTTGCCTGCCTTATAATATTTTTTATACTCTTGTATTTTAGAAAAAAGGATTGGGCTGACGGCAAGCTGTTTATGCTTTACTTAATGTTTGCAGGCGCTGAAAGATTTTTAATTGAGACCATCAGGCTTAATCCCAGGCTGCTTTTCAATATGTCTGAAGCTCAATTGATTTCGATACCTTTGTTTATAATCGGCGCTTTGGGTTATTATTATCTTACAAAGAACAAGGATAAGTTTCCAAAGTATATTCCGCCGCCGCTGAAAGCCGAGACTAAGGCTCACGCAAAAGCATGAACATAATAATTGGTCGCAAGCCTGTTCTTGAAGCGCTAAACTCCGGTGAGGAAATCCATCAGGTTTATATTCTTCACGGGCAGAAGGGAAGCATACTCGATGCGATCAGGATAGCATCAAAGAAAAGAGGAATAAAATGCTCGGATGCATCACCGGAAAAGTTTAAATCGGTTACAAAGAATGAAAATGCTCAGGGTGTCGCCGCAGTAAAATCGGACCAAAAGTATTTTCTTCTTGAAGAAATAATTTCTTCTTCTAAAAAATCCCCTCTGCCGCTTCTTATTATTCTTGATTCCGTTCAGGATACTCACAACCTCGGTGCTATTCTGCGCACTGCCGAATGCAGCGGTGTCGACGGGGTAATTTTAACCAGGCACAACAGCGCCCCGGTTAATGAAACTGTTATTAAAGCCTCCGCCGGCGCAACAGAGCATTTAAAGATTTGCCAGGTGAACAATCTTGCTCATTCTTTAAAAGAGCTTAAAGAAAACGGATTCTGGATTGCGGGCTCCTCATTAGAAAATTCTAAAGATTATACCGAAGCCGATTACAAAGTTCCGTTAGCTTTAGTGCTGGGCAATGAGGAAAAAGGAATTAGGAGGTTGACTGCAGAAAGCTGCGACTTTCTTGTTAACATTCCGATGAAAGGCAAAATACAATCGCTTAACGTTTCTGTTGCAGCAGGCGTCCTTCTATTTGAGATACTGCGACAAAGAAGAGCCTAATCGGCAAGTACAATTAAATTGTCAAATATACTTACCGGAAGCAAGACCGCTATTAACTTGCAGCCTGCATTCTTTAAGAGCGGCGGACAAAAAGTTCAAGCAAGGAATCTAAAGATACTATTCGGATCAAAATTGAAATGATAAATTAATCCCTATCGGATTTGCTTCCGGCATAATACTGACCTGCTTTGAATTCCGATTTACTGAAGATGCATTGTCGTAAACACTTCTATAATATTTACCGACTGTTGATCCCACAGCATACGCCATCAAAGCTGCGGCAACAGCATCGGAGAACCAATGCATGCCGCCCCTGTTAACAGAAGATACTCCGAAAATAGTGTAAGCAACCCATGTATATCCGACAATCTTCAACCATGTACTATTAGGGAAATAGTTTGTCAAAGCGGAAACGACAGCCATTGTAGACGAAGTATGTCCCGAAGGCCATCCCCAAAAAATTCCGCCGCGAAGAAAGCCGAAACGGAAAGTTTTACTCAATGATTCCATATCCTGATTATGCCGCCAGTCAGGTCCGGGTCTGCCGGTTATTGCCTTTAATGTCGAGTTATAAAGGAACTCGATCAAGCTTGCCTGAAGCACGGCAAAGGAAGCGCCAACAAATTCATTGTTGCGGTCCAGCTTTCCGTAGGCATAAAGCCCGCCGCCTACAATAAAAGGAAGCAGTTCTCCTGTTGTAAGAATTGGTCTTGCCCACGTACCATAATCAGGATGCTGATTAAAGAAGTGTTCTACTTTGTAGTCTATATCCTGAGTAACTAAGACAGAGGTAAGCGCGATGCCCGCAAGCTGGAAATAAAGGTTGTTTCCTTTAAAGCTGTTTATAATATTGTTGCCAAAATTTCCGAAAAGATTGAAATCAACTTCGGGAGAGTTTATACCTGCCGCGGTTCCTGCTTCAAGAGGAAAATATTTTTGCTGGGAGAAAATATATTTTGCTTCAGGCACAGGATAGGTCTGATTGAAACCGTGAAAATATTTACCGTAAAATATGTTTTCAGCTTCCTGCCCATAAAGATGTGTATATGAAGAAATCAATACCACTAAAATTAGAAGATTAAGAAACAAGGAGAATCTTAAATAAAGTTGTTCTAATAGTTTTTGCCTTACCATTTCATTTACCGCTTTTTTTCTTAATCCAAAACTAATTCGTTTCATAATAAAGGACAAAGCGTTCTGGTTTATTATTGATAGAGTATAAGAGAATGCGTCCATTAAGAGTAAAAATTGGCTAAAAATATTTATTTTTTACAAGTCCTTTATTTTAAACTTTTGCGGGGCATCACTTGTCGAATAAAATCAAGAGTTGAAGATGGGATTAAGTACCTGAGATGAGATTACTTACTTGAACTTCAGAGAACTAAATGCAGAAGAAGAAGGTTTCTTATATAATTACCGGGACAATAAATATGCTTATAATTATTGCAGGCGTATTAAGAATTAAAAAAAATGCCTCAGAACCGGCGAGTACTTTGAATTAATAAATACGGAGTGATATAAATGAAGATGGAAATGAATATTCAAGAAATTTTATATATACCGGGACTATGCCCGGATAGCTGTACCGCTGCGGCGGAAAAATATTTAATCAATAAATAAATCTAAATTAAAACGTATTATTTTCTTAAAAAAAGTGAAAAGGCTTTTATGAAAAAAGTGATAATAATTTCGTCTATAGTTGTTGTTCTTCTTGTTGCGGCTTATTTGCTCTTCTTTAGAGGAAGTGCAAACGCTTATACCTTCCGGTATGATAAAGTAAGCACGGGGAACTTAACTGTATATGTAACCGCAACCGGAACTTTAAATGCCGTTACTACTGTTGATGTCGGTACCCAGGTCTCCGGAATTATATCAAAGCTTTATGCCGATTTTAATTCGGTAGTTAAGGCAGGAGATATAATTGCCCAAATTGATCCTACTTTCCTTGATCAGGCTGTTAAAGATGCACAGGCAAGCCTGGACAGGGTTGTTGCCCAGTCTAATGAATCTCAAAGGACATATGAACGCGAGAAAGCATTGTACGATAAGAAGCTTGACTCTCAGGCAAATTACGATGCAGCTCTTGCCAACGCAGAAGCAGACAAAGCGTCTCTGAAGTCCGCGCAGGCTCAGCTTGAAAGAGCAAAGATTAACCTTCAGTATGCTACCATCTATGCGCCTATTAACGGAGTTGTAATAAACAGGCAGGTATCTGTTGGGCAGACTGTTGCAGCCAGCTTCTCATCGCCTACTCTTTTTACAATTGCTAATGACCTGCGTAAAATGCAGGTAGAAACCACAGTTGATGAATCCGATATCGGCAGCGTAAGCGTTGGGCAGAAAGCTACGTTTACTGTAGATGCATATCCGAATCAGACTTTTACCGGGACAGTTTCCCAGATAAGGCTTGCGCCTCAGGTTGTATCGAATGTTGTGAATTACACTGTAATAATCAGCGTTGAGAATGATGATCTGAAGCTTATGCCTGGAATGACCGCTACAGTACAAATTCTTGTCGGTGAAAAGAAAAATGTTATGGAAGTTTCCAACCTTGCTCTAAGATTTCAGCCTCCTACAGAATTAATTGATACTACTTATTTAAAACAGATGCGCAGTATGTTTATGTCAAGAATGCGGGGTGGACAATCTCCATTTGCGCAAAATATGGATGGAGCTACTGGTAACAATGCAAATCAAAATAATGCTGGCACAGCCGGTAACAATAAAAACCAAAAAAGCCAAAATAACGCCGGTGCGCAGAAGAGACAAACTCAAACAGCGCAAAATGCATCTGGAAGAAGCTCCGGACAGGGAAGACAAGGCGGTTTTGATATGAGCAGATTTCAATCCGTACGAGACTCTATACTTAAAGCCCACGGCGGCAAAATGACAAGGGAAGAAATGATGTCCGAATTTAAAAAGGCTTTCGATAAGATGAGACAGCAAAAGCCAAGCAATCAGAATCAGAATATTGTAGCTCCGACACAGACAGGAGGAGGAGCAAACCAATATACTATCGTTAGCAGCTATCCGCAGTATGAAAAAAGCTCTTTTGTTCCCGAAAATCAAGTTGGACGCGGCAGGATTTGGGTTTTGAATTCCAAAGGAAAGCTTGAGCCGATATTTGTAAGAACCGGTTTGAACGATGGTAGAAATACTGAAATAATCTCAAATGGTATCAAAGATGGAGAAAAAATTGTAATAGGTGCCGATTCGAATACTGAACAGCAGAATAATCAAGCAAGAAGTCCGTTTGGAGGGGGACCTGGTGGCGGCAGGTTTGGGAGGTAATAAAATGAATAAAACAGATCTTTCAATGAACAATAAAGCTCCCGGACCCTCTACGTCCGGTGAGCTTATAGCAATTGATCGTCTTGCAAGAACGTATACCTTAGGAGAAATTGAGGTTCATGCGCTTCGGGGAGTCTCACTTCAAGTTACAACCGGTGAGTTCGTTGCAATTATGGGTGCTTCCGGTTCGGGCAAATCAACCTTTATGAATATTCTCGGATGCCTGGATAAACCGACGAAAGGTACATACATTCTTGACGGAACCGATATAGGCAAACTTACGCGGGATGAGCTTGCCCTAATCAGGAATAAAAAGATCGGCTTCGTTTTCCAGGGATTTAATTTGTTAAGCCGAACTTCAGCGCTTGAGAATGTTGAGCTTCCATTGTTTTACAATTCTGTTTCAAATAAGCAGCGGCTGGAAAAATCGATGGAAGCACTCAAGAAGGTCGGTCTTGAAGATAGAGCACTCCATTATCCCAATCAGCTTTCAGGCGGACAGCAGCAGCGTGTTGCAATTGCAAGAGCACTGGTAAACGATCCGTCGATTGTCCTTGCCGATGAACCGACCGGCAACCTTGACAGCCGTACAAGCGTTGAAGTTATGGAGATTTTCCAGAGCCTAAATCAACAAGGCATAACGATAATCCTTGTTACGCATGAGCCGGACATTGCTGCTTTCGCAAAGAGACATATAATTTTTCGCGACGGTAGAATAAAATTAGATAAAATAAATAGTGACCCGAAAATCGCTTCCGAAGTAATAAAGACCATCCCGGCAATAGATGAGGAGACTGAAACATGAAGATACTGAATATTATCATAGCTGCTTTCCGTGCACTGCGCCGTAATAAAATGCGTTCCTTCCTAACCATGCTGGGAATCATAATCGGCGTAGCCGCTGTTATTACCATGCTTGCAATCGGGCAGGGCGCCGAGTATTCCGTTAAACAGCAAATAGCAGCACTCGGTACGAATGTATTAATTATCTTTCCCGGTTCTCAGCAGCAGGGAGGGATTAGAGTCGGCGCGGGCTCTATGACAACGTTGACTGAGGAAGATGCTCAGGCAATTCGTAACGAGTGTCCTGCAGTCGCTTATGTTTCTCCCGGAACTTTTGCCGGGGGACAGGTAATAGCCGGTAACCTTAATTGGTTTACTTCTATTCAAGGCGTAGGTGTAGATTACACCCAGATTAGAGAATGGACTGTACAGTATGGAAATTTTTTCACTGATCAGGACATAAAAGCCGCAACCAAAGTATGCGTGCTTGGTGCTACTGTTGCCCAGAGTTTATTTCCCGATTCAGATCCCGTAGGTCAAACTATCAGAGTTAGGAATGTACCTTTTAAAGTAATCG
>JBJKRP010000044.1:0-3472 GCA_046704565.1 Ignavibacteriaceae bacterium
AACATGTATGATCTCCTTTTCATTATTAACCTTTTAGGAAATTCAATAGTAAATGTATTTTTACCGAAATTAAATGTCAAATGGTTCATCTCTCAAAAATGTTTCGCTTATTATTATTTATATTAACCGGATACGAAATAAATTAAATTGATAAATGAATCCATGGCGCGGTTTAAAAGATCTGCCTAAAAGCATGTGGCTGCTTTTTGCAACTACTTTGATAAACAGATCGGGGACAATGGTGTTGCCTTTTCTTGCACTCTACCTTACACAGAAGGTAGGAATAACGCCGGAGAGAGCCGGCTTTGTTCTTGCTTTCTACGGGTTGGGTGCGCTCGTAACCTCGCCTTTGATCGGAAGATTAAGCGACAAGGTCGGCTCGCTCCGGATAATGAAGCTCTCTCTGATTCTTTCCGGCTTGACGATGTTTGCTTATTCATACACAACCGATTTTACGATGATAGTCGTGTTAACATTTGTCCTTTCGGTAATCAGCGAAGCGTTCAGACCGGCAAACCTTTCTTTAATTTCGGACATTGTTGATTCAAGCATGAGGCGTCCGGCTTTTGCATTAAACCGGCTTGCAATAAATGCGGGGATGAGCGTCGGTCCTGTTGCAGGCGGTTTTCTTGCCCTTATGAATTTCCATTATATATTTTATGTTGACGGCGTAACCTCGATTATATCGGGGATTTTTTTGATCCTGACTTCGCAAAAATATTTTGGCGAGCATGAAGTCCATAAAAAGAAGTTGGTAAAAGAGACTGTAGAAAAGGTACGGGAGAACATCTTTACCGATTCGCGCTTTTTATATTTTATGCTGGCGCTGCTGCCGGTACCTATGATCTATATGCAGCACCAATCTTCAATGCCTGTATTCCTGGTCCGTGATCTTCATTTTTCTGCCGCTACATACGGCATTCTTTTTATGATAAATACGGTAATGATAATTTTTATAGAAGTACCGCTAAACAATTTATTGAACCACTGGACCGAACGAAAGATATTATCTATTGGCGCACTGCTTTGCGGAATCGGTTTCGGCGGGATGGCTTTTGCCAAAGATATTTACGGCATCAGTCTGACTATCGTTATCTGGACTTTCGGCGAGATGATCATTTTCCCGGCAAGCTCTGCCTATATGTCCGAGATAGCGCCGGTAAACCGCAGAGGCGAGTATATGGGAATATATCAGACTATCTTTAACCTTGCCTTTACCTTCGGACCCTGGGTCGGGACTGCGGTTCTGGAGAATTATGGTTCCTCGGTTTTATGGATTGGAGCCTTAATTTCCGGATTAATTTCTTCTTTAATGATGCTCGGAATTAAGCAAAAGCGGCTTCCGGCGGAGTAAAAAAGAAAATCTTACACAGAAATTTTTACTCTCCGCAAGTAAAAATTTCATATTAAAAACCTTGCAGCAGCCGCCTCAAACAGGGGTAAATCTTTTAACCTGATTACCTGTCAAATCATCGACAGAATTAATAAGCTGAGAAATTTTAAGAAGCACAAATAAATTGCCTGAACAATTTCGTTACCAGGCAATTGATGCAATATTCCAGGCAGTTTATTTAATTGCTTTTAATATCAAAGTTAATGAATAGGATGTTAAACGCACCGTTTATGCGGTGGCATGATTTTCTATAATAAAATATAGGTTTGCGGGCTTAATTTACGCCCACTAAAGTAGTAAGAAAGGATTTATTTATAATTATTTTTAACAATTAAAGGTGCTGTATGAAACTTATTGTGCGAAGCTTTTCGGTTATTGCTTTTTTTGTACTGTTGACGGGAGGTCTTTTGGCTCAGCCGAATCCTCCGACAAATTTAACTGCAGTGCAGGGAAGCTGGGGAAGTTATATTTATGTAAGACTCGATTGGAAGGGTGCCGCTCCCGGTCCTATGATGAATTCTGATCGTTATAATATTTATCGCAAGGACGGAGCCATTTCCGATACGGGTTCCTTTCACAGGATATACTCACACGTTCCAATGAGCTTCTGGATAGACAGGTTTGTCAGACGCGGCTCCACTTATTCATATTATGTAACGGCTGTTGACCGGAACGGCGAGAGCAAGCCTTCCGATACTGCCGTTGTTGCGCTGGATACAAGTATTGTTAAGGCATGGGCATACGGAACTTTAAAAAGCAGCACGACAAACAGTGTTATCGTTAACGGGAAAGTTACTTTTATTCCGGTTTTCGGATGGGGCTTGGCGGTTGCGCATACAGACAGCAACGGGAATTACTCTGCACGTTTATTCCCCGGAACTTATATTATGTTAGCGTCTGCCGGCGGTTATATCCCTCAGTTCTATAATAATGTTGTGCGTATTATGAACGCCACAAAGGTTACTTTCAAATCAAGCGACAGCTTGAATTTCGATTTCTCTCTGGAAGCCCGCACTCCTCCGCAAAGATATGCTCTTACCGGAAGCGTAAAGGACTCCCTCGGCAACCCGGTTAAAGCTTTGATAGAAGTGTATGCGGTTGCGGCGAACTCATTCCACAGGAGGGAATTTCATGCGGTTACGGACAGTGCAGGAAATTATTCCGTTAATGTTTTCGGCGGAGACACAGTGGTAGTATATGCGCATGCGTTGAACAGGGATTTCTTCCCGCAGTTTTATAATGATCAGTCAAGTTTCTTAACTGCGGATAGAATCGGAGTTACCGGAGATACAAGCAATATCAACTTTGTATTAGTTCACAAGCCCGTTTATAACAACGGCGTCAGTGGGGTCGTAATGAACAGCGACAGCGTTGGGGTACAGTCATTAGTTCTTGCAATTGATCTTAATGCTACAGGAAAGCTGCATAGGAGATATACGGCTTTCTCTGATTCTCTTGGCGCTTATTCATTTACTAATCTATATCCCGGTGCATATATTTTCCTCGCAATTCCTGAGGGCGATTACATCCCGACTTTCTACCGCACTGATGGAACTCAAACACTTCAGTGGAAGAATGCGGACTCTGTTGTTATAATGTCGTCAAGCCTTGTTGCCGGAATGAATTTTACGGTCCAGGATGAGCCGGATTCCGGTATGGCTACCGTAAGCGGCAGAGTAACAGATAATATGAATAACCCGGTTGCGGGCGCACTGGTTTTTGCAACCGATAATAACCAGCAGGTTTATTCATTCGGTGTTACCAATATGAACGGTAACTACACAATTACTGGTCTTGTCCCGGGAAGCTATTCCGTCTCTTCTTCTTCATTTGGCTACATGGATGGAACTGCTACAACAACTTCGCTTGATTATAACGGTAATTATTCAAGTTCAGCTTCGTTTACATTGACTCCGGAAACTGTAACTGCAGTTGATAACAGTCCGGCAAAGATCAGTTCTTACCAGCTTTACCAGAACTATCCCAACCCGTTCAACCCGAGTACGGTTATCAGATTCAGCGTGCCGTATGAAAGCCACGTAACGCTAAAAGTATATAATATACTTGGAAGTGAAGTTG
>JBJKRP010000045.1:0-3125 GCA_046704565.1 Ignavibacteriaceae bacterium
AAAGGGCAGTTGGAAAAAACAAATCCAAGGCATGGACTTAGAAAAGTTTTAATAGGTATTCAGTTTACTATACCCGCTTTCCTAATTTGCTGTACGATTGTAGTTATTGATCAATTAAATTTTGTCAAGCACAAAAATCTTGGTTTCGAGAAGAAGAATATTTAAAAAATTGACCGTAACAGCGTTGGAGGTAAGGCAGAGGTACTGAAAACTGAACTCCGAAGGTGTCCGTATATTACAGATATTTCTGAAGCGAGCAATTTCCCTTCATTAGGTATTAGTGGCAGCATGTCGGGAAGCAAGGAGAAGGGCGGGAAACCTCTTAAGATTAATATAATAGACGTTGATGAACATTTTATACCTATGCTTGGAATTGATTTGGTAAGAGGAAGAAATTTTAATCCGAAGTTTGCATTAGATTCAAATTTCATTACAGTCAAACCAAAGCTATGGGCAGGTGCTTATTCTGGATTATTCAGGGAATATGTTGGTTCTGTAATTCTCAATCAAGCAGCATTTAATGAACTGAATGAGGCTAAAGAAATTTACTCCGATAGTCTTCACTTCTTCGGAAACTGGAAACTCATAGGAGTAATTAAGGATTACAATTATTCATCATTGCGAGACCAGGTTGAGCCTTTAATACTTGAGTTTGATAAGCCTTCTAATCCATATCTCGGAATAAAAATCCAGGAAAGAAAAACAAAAGAGGCGTTAAGCTTTATAAGACAGGTGTGGAAAAAGGTCAATCCCGGGCATCTTTTACAATATAGTTTCTTAAATGACGATATTAATAAAATGTACTGGTCGGAGGATAGAATATTTGCGGCAATTTTGTCGGGATCAATCATTGCAATCTTGGTTGCGCTGATGGGAGTGTTTGCTTTATCGTCATTCATCGGCGAGACAAAAACTAAAGAGATTGCAATTAGAAAGGTTATCGGCTCATCAACTGCAGGAATTATTAAGCTGCTTTCCCTGGGCTTTATTAAGATAGTACTGGCTGCCAACATTGCAGCATGGCCCGTTGCTTACCTGGTAATGCACAACTGGCTGCAGAGCTTTGCATACCGGACAGGATTTCATTTAATAATTTTTCCGCTGGCGGCTCTTATTATGGTTATGCTTGCGTCTCTAACAATTACCTTGCAGACGCTTAAAGTTGCGAATGCAAACCCGGTTGAAAGCTTACGATATGAATGAGTTTCGCAATGAGCATTGCGCTAAGCGTATAGCAAAGAACGAGAATTTATATTAAAAAATATCGATACGGAAATGTATCTACGGAAAAATTTGAAACAGTCTGTCGGGATATTTACGGCGAATCATCAAAATAATTTTCCCGAGGTGGATTTATAAAATAAAGGAATCTCTATCAATGGATGTAAAATTGCTCTACACGGAGAATATAGATTCATACATAACATTCTCAAATAGTTTTCGCTATGTTCAAGGCTTGCGCTCATTTTTTCTGTCGTCTGGATTATTAGTTCCGGGGGGGATGAAGGTTATGGATGCAGGCTGCGGAACCGGGTTTCTAAGTGAAGCCTTTATTTTGGCTCTCAACAAAAAAAGATTAGACTATAAATATATCCAGGCATTCGATGTTACTCCGGCAATGCTGGATAGATTTAGAAAACTTATAGACAGGAAGCAATTAAAAAACATCGAATTATTTGAAGCAGACGTTCTTAATTTAAATAATCAGTTACCCGGCTCCTGGAATAATTATGACCTTGTAATGTCTGCCTCAATGCTGGAATACATACCCGTTCATAAAATAAATTTAGTTTTAGAAAGTCTTTACAATCGTTTATCTGCAAAAGGGAAATTATTGTTTTTTGTATCCCGGAAAAATTTTGTTATGAAAGGTCTGATTGCAAAAAGATGGAATGCAAATCTTTATAGTCCTGAAGAACTTGAAACGATACTTAAAACAGCCGGTGCATCAGAGGTAAAATTTTATCAATTTCCAATATCGCATTGGTGGTTAAACACCTGGGGGCTGATTGTTTCCGTCGAGCTTTCTAATTAGACCTCGGCGGGATTATTTAAGGAAGGACTGCTTTTTAAGAACATTTTTAGTTATAGTATAAATTGCAAAAAGCCCGCGATCCTCAGGACCTTGCGCGCTTGCTAAATTGAATTTACAAAGGCGCAGGCATTTATTCCGATTAAATATTGTGTTAAATCATAAAAGAATTGACACAGTTAACTGGTACCAGGATATTAAAATTTTGACTAATTTTCATTTTTTCATGACTACATTAATTTTGGCGCAATGCGAATGCGATTTTAATTTCAAAAGATTTTGAAATTTTCAAAAATATAACCTATATTAGGATTGAAATTAAAAGGGTGAAAAAATGAAATTAAAATTAAATAAAAAGAATTTTTCACTTTTCAATAGTCTCTTAAATTTAGAGGTTAACCCTCCAAGCGCACCAAACTGTTCTTCCTGCCTGTACCTGAATCTTTCAAAAAGAAATATTATTAAGGGGCACCCGTGAAGATTACCGTTTTAAATTCCGGTTTATCTGCAATTAGTGAAGCAACTGAAGCCAGGGTGCTTTGGACTCCACTGCTTGTTGCCGACCCGCTGTTTTATGCGGAAAAGAATATCCCGGCTTTTGAAATGAGTAAAACCTTAAGCATACTTCCTGAAAATGAATGACTATAATGACTATATAGATAAAAAAACTATTTGCCCGTTTTCAATATTCGAGGAGGTTACAAAATGACGACTAAGTTTGAATACATACAGACCGAATATAATACGACTCTTCCATCGATAGAAGTTAAGGATGTTTGCGGCTTTATTAAATTTGCCGAAAGTGCTGCAGTCAAATTTATCTTTTATATAGAAAGCACTCTTGAAGCAGGCAAACAACCAAAAGAAGAGGGAGCCGACCGGACTTTCTATTTCCCGGTAGAAAATATTATATACAAGATTTGCAGCGCCGGCTACTCTTGCCTTGAAGATTATTCCGATGCTTTAAAGAACGGCTTTACAGAAGCTTGCCAGTACTATGATGCGCGGAAAAAAGGCTGCTGTACCTTTCTTGAATATAAGCAGCTCCAGGATTTCGACATAAAAGATATGGAAGCATTTGCGCTTGCTCAAA
>JBJKRP010000046.1:0-30969 GCA_046704565.1 Ignavibacteriaceae bacterium
GGTATGAAATGTGATTTTAGCTGGAATGCTTCGGCTAAAAAGTATATTGAACTATATAAGACTGTACTGAATAACGAATAATGCTTAACAGTGCTGTATTCCTTGATAGGGATGGGACTCTTAATGAAGACCCGGGGTATTTAGGTGACCCCGCTAAAGTTAGGCTCTTTACCGGTGTAGGGCAGGCACTTTCCATTCTTAAAAATCAACTTGGATTTAAATTAATTGTAGTTTCTAATCAATCCGGTGTTGCGCGCGGCTTAATAACCAGGAATATGGTGGAGTCTGTAAACGTAAAGATTAACGAACTGCTTGCCGTCGACAATGTTTCTATTGATGCTTTTTATTATTGTACAACTCATCCCGATTTTAATTCGGAAAAAGAAATACGCTGCAGGAAGCCTTCACCGGAGATGGTTCTAAAAGCTGCGAAAGAATTAAATATTGATCTGTCCAGGTCATATTTCGTTGGCGACACGGTTTCGGATATGGAGTGCGGGATGAACGCAGGATTAAAGACTATACTGGTAAGAACAGGCTACGGTGAGGAAAGCCTTTCTAACTTGAAAAAGCAAAATAAATTTCCCAGTTTTGTTGCTCAAAATTTTTCCGAAGTTAGATCGATTATTCAAAATGACATATTGGAGAAAAACTAATTGATAAAAAAAATAATGCTGTTCCTATTTTCGGCAGCAACCATACTGTTGCTTAGTTCGTGCAACGACAATCCTACCTCGATCGGTCTTAACCTTTTAAGTAAGGATCAATTAAATTTAAAGCAATTGGATTCATATACAGACTCATTAAAGCAGACTTCGTCTATATTTTCTTATACGGTTCCGCTTGGAGGTTCAAGTTCTCTGATGGTTGGAAAGAATGCTAACCTTGAGGCATCTGCCGTGGTTTTATTTTACGGAACGTATGATGACTCAGTCGCACAGGATATTATAAACGGCAGAGCCACTGTTACAAATTCATATATACTTCTGATTAATAGTGGCGTGGTTGGCGACTCTACTGCACCATTTGATTTTTCAGTCCATAATGTTTTGGGTTCATGGAACTCCGCATCTTTAGACGCAGATAATATATCCAGTCTTTCATATGATCCATCGGACATTGCTACTGATAAAACAATAAGTGACTCGTTGGCTACCTTCCAGATAAGCAACTCTTTAGCTACGCAATGGCTTAAAAATTTATACGACACTACCTCAGCCACAAATTATGGCATTTATCTTACTCCCAGTGCAAACTCCAAGAAGATAATAAATTACGATGTTGTAGGTACGACAACAGCTGGAGCGAGCCAGTGGGTCGCCATTGTAGAGCGACCGGGAGATTATTCTGATACTTTGATATTTTATTCCACGGATTATACTACAATTATAAAAGGGACAATGCCTGTATTACCTGCAGGCGACATTGCAGTACAGGGCGGGCTGGTTGTAAACTCTAAGCTCTGGTTTGATCTTTCGGGACTTCCTAAACATTCTGTTATAAATAATGCAACACTAACGTTAACGGAAGATACATTAGCCTCAATAAAAAGCAGTTCGCCGGTTAATGAAATTACGCTATTTAGAGTTACCGACTCATCGTCAACTGCCTACGATACTGCAAATGGGTGGGTAGTAAGTCTAACCGGTAATACCTATTCGGGAAATATTGCAACTTTTGTCCAAAACTGGGTGGATACTGGAGTCAATGAAGGAATAGTTATTCAACTCTATAATCAAATAAATGCTGTGGATTTGTACGCCTTTAAAGGAAGCCAGGCAGCGGACAAAGCCTTACGTCCTAGATTAACAATTACATATACAGTTAGAAAATGATAATGAAAAACAAGTTTTTAATTTTATTTATTGTCTTTTCCGCAGCGGGATTTTACTCCTATGCTCAGGTTGGTTCAAGTTATTCCAGGCTCGGGATCGGGGATGTAAATTATTCCTATTCTGCCGACGCACTCGGAATAGGCGGGCTCGATGTCTCACTTGCCGATCCACACTTCATTTCAATTAGCAACCCGGCAGGCTGGAATAAATTAAACAGGACAAGGGTAGTAGCTAGCCTAACTTACGATGGAGTTTATCTTGCCGATAATTCTACAAAATCGTTTAACGGTAAAGCGCAGGTTGGCGGATTCACATTTGCTTTCCCGGTAAGCGAAGCAAACGGGATAGCTGTTGCAATGGGCATGGTTCCTTATACAAGAGTAAACTATAAAGTTCAGCAATCGAATGTAGGCTTTGCCTCCTCTTCGGATACTTATAATATCCTTTACCAGGGACAGGGCGGATTATCAAAGACTTTTGTCGGTGCTTCGTATACTCTTCCTTTCGATATGAGCGTAGGTGCAATGTTTGAATATTATTTCGGGAGTGTGGACTATAAGGCAACAACTCTGCCGAACAACACAGCCGTAGATGCCTCTACTTCCTTTGACAGGACTTATAATCCTAAAGGTGTAGGTACAACATTCGGCTTTATAAGCCCTGATTTATCCAAGCTGTTTAAGTCTAAAACTATCTCTGATTTAAGACTTGGCTTATCTTTCAACATAATAGGGCAGCTTAGTACCGATACACTTTTAAATTCGTCCTCAAATATAAGAACAGACACTGTTGGAATAGGTACGGCTAATATGAAAGTGCCGGCGAGAATTATTGCAGGCTTGAGTTTTGCTCTGGACCAATCATATTATTTTACATTCGATGCAGCTACCCAGAACTGGTCGAACTATACGTTTAACAATGTTAAATCCGATGAACTCAGAAATTCGTTAAAGCTGAGTGCAGGCTTTGAATACAGCCATAAGTCGGAACTAGGGTTATCGATCTGGCAGCAAATTATCTGGCGTGCAGGTATCAGCTACGAGCAGACACCTTATAAAATAAACGGTATCGGGATAAACCAATTTTCTATCGCCGGCGGCTTTTCCTATCCGTTAAGTTCGGTTAACTCTCTTGATATTGCAGTTCAATATGCAATTAGAGGTACCAAAGAATCGGATTTAATAAGCGAGCATTCTATAACATTGAACGCAGGACTTAGTCTCGGAAGTTTATGGTTTATTAGAGGCAACCGGTAATTCAATTATTTTTTTATCAAACAAATGAGAACACAATGTACGGGTATTTAAGAAACGATAAAGAGATTCATGATATACTTTCACTTGAGACGAGGCGTCAGCAGGAATACCTGGAACTAATTGCTTCGGAAAATTTTGTAAGTCCCGCAGTGCTGGAGGCTGCAGGTACTGTTCTTACAAACAAATATGCGGAAGGCTATCCCGGTAAGAGATATTACGGCGGATGCGAATATGTTGACATGGCTGAGAATCTTGCAAGAGAAAGATTGAAAAAATTATTTAATGCCGAATATGCCAACGTGCAGCCGCATAGCGGGTCGCAGGCGAATATGGCAGTCTTGATGACGCTACTTAAACCCGGCGATAAATTTTTAGGATTAAGCTTAGCACACGGCGGACACCTAACTCATGGATCGCCTGTAAATTTCTCAGGCATACTTTATCAGGCAGTTGGCTACAATCTGAATAAAGATACCAAGACTCTCGACTATAACCAGATCGAAGATCTTGCGAAGAAGGAAAAGCCGAAATTAATTATTACCGGTGCGAGTGCTTATTCGCGTGAATGGGATTATAAGAAGTTTAGGGAAATTGCAGATTCGATAGGTGCATTTTTAATATGCGACATGGCTCATCCGGCAGGCTTGATTGCTAAGGGATTTTTAGACAATCCGCTGAAGTACTGTGACGTTGTAACTTCAACAACCCATAAGACATTAAGAGGACCGCGCGGCGGAATAATTTTAATCGGAAAAGACAAAGAGAATACACTCGGAATAAGGACTCCCAAAGGCGACAGATTAAAGTTAATGTCGGAAATTTTCGATAGCATGGTAATGCCCGGTATTCAAGGCGGTCCTTTAATGCATATTATAATGGCTAAAGCCGTAGCATTCGGTGAGGCGCTTCAAGATTCTTTTAAAGAGTATGCCGGACAAATAATCAATAATGCCAAAACACTTTCAAAGAAGTTAAGTGAATCCGGTTTTGATATTATTTCCGGCGGTACGGATAACCATTTGATGCTAATTGATTTGACAAATAAGAATATTACCGGTAAGCAGGCGGAGAACGCCCTTGGCGAAGCAGGCATTACCGTTAATAAGAACATGGTTCCGTTCGATCAACGAAGTCCTTTTGTTACCAGCGGTATAAGAGTAGGCACGCCTGCCGTTACCACTCGCGGTATGAAAGAAAATGAAATGGGCATTATTGCCGGCTTTATTGACAGAGCGGTTTCACATTTTGAAGATCATAACGTACTTGCCGAAATTAAAAGCGAAGTGAAAGAATTGTGCTCAAAGTTTCCTCTTTATGCCGAACTAAGTTGAGCCTTTGACCGAAGAGAATAAATTTATTTTGTGAAAGTTAAATTGTGGCGACAGAAGAAGTAATCCCGTATAATCCCGGAGAAGACGAAGAAGAAGACTCCGGTTCGGAAATGACTTTCCTTGAACATCTGGAAGAGCTAAGGTGGAGGATAATCTATTCTTTATACGGTTTGGCGGGAGGGACAATTATTGCGTGGATTTTTATTGACTTCCTTGTAAACGATATTCTTTTGCTCCCGGCAAAGCATGCAGGCGTGCAGCTTCAAAACTTAAAGCCTTTCGGGCAGCTAATGCTCTTTTTTGAGGTGGCTATTGTTGCAGGAGTAATTATCAGCCTCCCTAATATTTTCTACCAACTGTGGAAGTTTATTGCACCGGCATTAAAAAGGAACGAAAGAAAATATATTTCGGCAATTGTAACTTTCTCAACGCTTTGCTTCCTGCTTGGAGTTGTCTTCGCATATTTTGTAATGCTGCCGATGTCTCTCAGGTTCGCCGCCAAATTCGGATCTGCAGAGATTAAAAACGTGTTTGCGATAGACGAATACATGTCGATAATTATCAGCATTATGCTCGGCTGCGGCTTGGTGTTCGAGCTTCCTATGATTTCTTACTTTTTAACTAAGCTGGGAATCCTGACTCCGGCTTTCATGAAAAAATACAGGCGGCATGCGATTGTTGTAATCTTTGTAGCCGCGGCATTCCTTTCTCCGGGAACCGATCCGGTTTCGCAGATTATTTTGGCGTTACCTCTTATCTTATTATACGAAATAAGTATATTTATTTCCAAATTAGCACGTAAGAAAAGTTGACTAATAAAAATTTAAAAGATATAAGTCTTCCTATCCAAACAGAGCTTGATAAATTTGAAGAGATCTTTAAGCGGTCGATAAGGTCAGATGTAAAGCTTGTTGATTTAATTGCCCGTTACATCATCCGCCAGAAAGGTAAGAAGATCAGACCTCTTTTGGTCCTTTTATCTGCAAAAGTTGCCGGAGGCGTAACCGAGCGTACTTACAGGGGAGCTGTACTAGTAGAGCTTCTTCACACTGCTACGCTTGTCCATGACGACGTTGTAGATAATGCGGATAAGCGCAGAGGTTTCTGGTCAATCAACAAGGTTTTTAAAAATAAAGTTGCCGTGCTGATGGGCGATTATCTTTTATCGCGCGGCTTGCTTATAGCCGTTGAAGGTAAAGATTACGATTTTCTTGAGGTTATAACAAATACTGTTAAGAGAATGTCTGAAGGCGAGCTTCTTCAAATTAGAAAAACAAGAAAGCTTGATATAGACGAGCCGACGTACTTCAGAATAATTTCCGATAAGACTGCATCGCTTCTGGAGACTTGCTGCAAGATAGGTGCATTAAGCGCCAGCAACAGCGCCGAACATCATGAGGCTATGAGAGAGTTCGGCGAGAAGATAGGGATTGCATTCCAGATAAGAGATGACATTCTGGATTATGATGGAAACACCAACACGACCGGAAAGCCTGTCGGCGGAGACATAAAAGAGAAGAAAATTACTCTTCCTCTTATTTACTCATTAAATCAAGTTCCGAAAAGCGAAGCAAATGAAATTAGAAAGCTGATTAAAGACGGCGAGAAACGGGAGAGTGTAAAAGAGATAATTGACTTCGTCAGGAAGAACAATGGAATAAATTATGCGCATGAGACAGCCTTAAATTATTCAAGCAGGGCGAAAGAGCTGCTGAAAATTTTCCCCGATTCACCCGGTAAGCTTGCGCTCGAGGCTCTCGTTGATTTTGTCATTGACCGGAAGAACTAATTCCTTGTTATTTTAGCCACAGCCAAAATCTTTTACTTGTATGAAATCACTTAAGATTTATAGAGAGATAAGGTCATGTTTGTGTTGCATTAATCGCTTAAGCAAAGCAGCAGGATAGCTTTTAAGTGTTCCTGTTTTGGGGTCAACTCCGATATTTACATTTTCCAGCGCAACAACACCTAAAATTGGTTCGGCTTTTTTAGGTCCAAAAATAATTTGAGCTACTGTTTCATATCCTAAAAAGGATATCCTTGCAAATCCGTATTCGCATTCGGTGGTTTCACCGTTAGCGAGTTCATATATTCTTTTTCCCTCAGGCTTAATACCTGCTTTCTTTAATTCATTAGCTGGAGCTAAGCAATCTGTTGCACCGGTATCTACTAAAAAAACTGACTCGTAACCTTTTTTAGTCTTGGTTAGATTCTCTATTTTAACTGTTATCCTTGTCGCTCCCATAGTTTTCCTAATCATAATTTCATAAAATTGAATGAACATTGATTATTAAAAAGTTCAATACTCAATGTGGAACATTCAATTAACTATAAGTAAAGTTAGCCCTTTTCAAAGTGCTCTTTATAATCAAATCCTTTTACCGGATCTCTTAGAGTAAGAACCGGGCAAGGCGCTTTTCTTACAACCTTTTCGGCGGTGCTGCCAAACAACAAATGTTCAACTCCCGTATGACCGTGCGAAGCAATGATAATCAAGTCGATATCTTCCTCAGCCGCAGTGTCAATTATCTCAAGGAAAGGCTTTCCGGTTTTAACGATGTTATGAACCTTTATCTCTTCGGGAATTTCCTTCTGAGCAAGCTTATTTAATTCTTCCGCTGCGCGCTTATCCATGTCAAGGTCAACGGATGGGATTGCAATCTGACCCATGCTGAAGTCCGGCGGATAAATAACAGGTTCAACAACATAAATTAGAAATAGCTCGGCGTGGAACTGCTTCACAAAATTTATCGCATACTTCAACGAGCTTTTTGAGTAATCGGAAAAATCAATCGGCACTAAGATTTTTTTTATATCAGGTTCCATAAAAGTCCTCCGATTTTATTTTAGATTTTGCTTGTAATGAAATTATTTCATCGTTCAGTTTTCTTAAGCGCGATGTAATAGTCTGGTTGATGCCCTGAAGAATTTTAGCGCCCGTTTTAGGGAACTTCTCAACAAACTCATCTAAGTCGGGTTTAAATAGAACGGCGAGCTTAGTCTCTGTTAATGCAACTGCAGATGCGGGTCTTTTCTCGCCGTCTATTAAGGCGAGTTCTCCAAAGAAGTCACCCTTTTTAAGCTGAGCCAGTGAAACCTCATCTTTGTTTTCAAGAGTTCTTTTGATTTCAACCATCCCATCGCGGATGATGTATAAGCCGATTCCCGGATCGCCATGATAAAAAATATATTCGCCGGTAATATAGTTCCTCTCATGAACCATATTAAGTATCAGTGATATTTCTCTGCCGTTCAAGCCCTTGAAAATGGGCATTGAAAGGAGAGTGTTACGGAGGTCAAGCAAGCCCGAAGAAGCGCCGAATAAATTTGACCAGAAGCTGCTGCGTATTATGCCGTTGTTTTGATCGCTCATAAATCCTCTACTGAAAAATTCCCGATTCCGCAACTCTCCACATCTTTTGACACGGAAACTTGTTCTCATATAAAGCTCTGCCGACAATAACTGAATCGATTTTGTCCGGCATTAAATTCTGTACGTCCATCAGCTCGTCTTTGTTCCTTATTCCACCTGAAAGGGTAACTTTGGCTCCCGTAATTTCCGCAACTTCCCTGGAATAAGTAAGGTTTGGTCCGCCTAAAATTCCGTTCCTCATAACATCTGTTACTATAAATCTTTCAATACCGATCTGTCTCATTTTTTTTGCAAACTCTTTGTAATTGATACCGGTTTTAACAGTTCTTCCCCTCATAACAAGCTCTTCATCTACAATATCAAGGGCAATAACAATCTTAGCGGGACCGTACTTTTCGAATATTTTCGTAAACAAATCCGGGTTCTCAATTGCCATCGTATTGACTGCAAGCCTGCTGATGCCCGTATCCATTACAGACTCTACGTCTTCAAGGCTTCTGATTCCACCCGTAAACTGAACAGGAATAATTACAGATTGACAAATCTCTCTTATGATAGGCAGGTTGGTAAGCTTATGCTCATGGGCGCCGTCGAAATCTACGACGTGTAAAAACCTTGCATTTTCTGCCCGCCAGATCCTTGCCATCTCAACCGGATTACTTCCGTATTCCATGCAGCCAAGCTCGGGAATTCCCTGGACGACGCGCACCGTCTTGCCGTGCTTAATATCTATCGAAGGTATGACTAAAATATATCTCATTTTTTCCTGCAAATAATACAAACGAACCGCAAATAATCAAACGTAATTTACAATTTATTTTAATATTTTGTGTTATTGAAAATATTTAATTGTTAAAAAAGGAATTACTAATGAATCCAAAACTTTTCAGAATTTTTTGCTTTATTGTTTTCTGCAGCCTTGTATCTGTTCTAACAACTTATGCAGGTACAAAGTTATTACAGGATTCAACCGGAAGCAACAGCATTAATCCTTTCTTTAAACCGAGCACGCTGCCTTTTCAGGCACCGCCTTTTAATAAAATTAAGGATAGCGACTACCAGCCTGCCTTTGAGGAAGGAATGAAACAGCAAATTGCCGAGATAAGCAAGATAGCCGATAATCCGAATCCGCCTACCTTTAAAAATACTTTGGTAGCTCTTGAAAAAAGCGGTCAATTGCTTACCCGCATTCAGCTTGCCTTTAATGCAGTCACCAGCGCTAATACCGATTCTACGCTGCAGAACGTACAGCAGAATATCGCGCCTAAGCTGGCAGCACACAACGATGCTATTTTTCTTAATTCTAAACTTTTTGAAAGAGTAAGAAAGATTTATGAGGAAAGAAACAAACTTGCATTAGACCACGAGTCATTAAAACTTGTTTCATATTATTACGAACAATTTGTCCATGCCGGCGCAAATCTTTCGGCTGAAAAGAAATCCGAGTTGAAAAAATTAAACCAGGAAGAAGCCTCGCTGATTGCTCAGTTCGATAATAAGCTTTTAGCAGGAACAAAAGCCGGCGCCTTGATTGTAGATGACAAATCAAAATTAGCCGGACTTACCTCTGCGCAGATTGATGCCGCTAAACAAGCTGCGGAAGCACGCGGGCTTTCCGGTAAATGGTTGCTCTCGCTTCAGAATACTACCCAGCAGCCTGACTTAACTTATCTGGAAGATAGAGAAACCCGTCATCAATTATTTGAAAATTCATGGAACCGCTGCGAGCGGAATGACGCTAATGATACCCGCTCCGTCATCGAGCGGATTGCTAAAATACGTGCTGAGAAAGCCGCCTTGTTGGGCTATCCAAACTATGCTGCCTGGACCCTTGTGAATCAAATGGCAAAGACTCCGCGGACTGTTGAAAAGTTTCTAAGCGGGCTTGTTCACCCAACTGTTAACAGCGAGAAGAAAGAAGCCGCCGAACTGCAGACACTCATCGATAAATCAGGAAAAGATTTTAAGCTTGAGCCCTGGGATTGGAGCTATTATGCAGAGAAGCTTCGCAAGGCTAAGTATAATTTGGACGATTCGGAAATTAAACCGTACTTTGTACTTAATAATGTTCTTGAGAAAGGAATCTTTTATGAAGCTCACGAGCTTTACGGACTAACATTTAAAGAGCTCCATAATATTCCGGTATATCAGAAAGATGTCCGCGTATTCGAAGTATATGATAAGGACGGCTCGCCGCTTGCGCTTTTCTATGCCGATTATTTTAAGCGCGATAATAAATCCGGCGGCGCATGGATGGACAACATGGTAATTCAATCCAAACTGCTTGGAACTAAGCCGGTTGTCTATAATGTCTGCAACTTTACAAAGCCTGCACCCGGTCAGCCGGCGCTGTTAAGCTATGATGATGTTACTACGATGTTCCATGAATTCGGTCATGCATTGCACGGTATGTTTGCGGATGAGGAATACCCTAGTCTTTCCGGTACAAATGTTCCCCGTGACTTTGTTGAATTCCCATCACAGTTTAATGAGCACTGGGCGCTCTATCCGAAAGTGCTTGAACACTACGCCTTAAATTATAAAACCGGCAAACCGATGCCTCAGAGCTTGGTCGAAAAAATTAAGAAAGCTAAAGTCTTCAATGAAGGATATGATTTTACCGAATTGTTAGAAGCTGCCGATCTGGACATGGCATGGCATACTTTGCCTGCGAGCGCGCCGCAGCAGAACTCGGATAAATTTGAAATAGAAAGTTTAAAGAAAGACGATCTATATATTCCGCAGGTCCCGCCTCGCTACCGCTCAAGTTATTTTATGCATATCTGGGGAAACGGATATGCTGCAGGATATTATGCTTATCTTTGGACTGAAATGCTTGACGATGACGCTTTCCAGTGGTTTTTAAATCATGGCGGATTAACACGTGCAAACGGAGAGCGGTTCCGCGATATGATTCTTTCACGAGGCGCTACAGAGGATTACAGCAAAATGTTCAGAGATTTTACCGGGCACAATCCGCAGATTGAGCCGATGCTGGAAAACAGGGGTCTTAAATAATAAGTAAATTGGAGTGTACAATAAAAAGAGCGCCGGCTTTTTTTATTGTACAGTCCGAAATAAAATTTCAAAATAAAAACAGCAAAACAGCGTTCTGTTAAATGGCACTTGGTTTGCCGGAAAGAAATCAAAAATATTTATCTTAATTAACTACTTTGTGAAAAAAGGATGAAGAAAATATTATTGTTTCTATTGGTTTTACCTGCGGCAATTTTTGCACAGGATAGCTTCGGAAGTATAAAGCTTGGTGTATTTAATCCATCAGCAACGGATGCCGGCTTTATTATAGGATACGAAGGCGGCTGGGAGTTCGACAGGAATATGAAGGTCGGCTGGGACGTTGATTGGTTCCATAAAAGTTATGTGGATCAAAACCTCGTAACCCAGTTTAACAGCTTTTACGGAGTTAACAGCTCGCTAAACGAATTAAGAGCGTCAACCAATCTTCATGCAATTCCAATAATGGCTTCAGCAACAATCAGCTTTCCTGCATCATACAGGACTAACGTTTATTTCAACGGTGCTGTTGGTACGGAAATGCTTTTGATCTTTTATCATGATTACAATAATCCTGATAACAGTGAGTTCCGCGGCGCATTTGATTTTACCTGGCAGCTTGGTGCAGGCGTTGCCTACGAGCTTGGACCGCGTTCCGATTTAATCCTGGAAGCTGCCTATCATTATTCTCAGCCAAGCTGGAATTATAACGCAACTGATCCGAGAACCGGAAGGAATCAAACTTTTCAGCAGGTTTTTGATATGAGCGGACTGATGCTGAGAACGGGATTCAGATTTTACTTTTAGCTTGCAAAAGGCTATATCAAAAATTAAATTCTTCATCTTAATCTTGCTCGCAGCCGGATTGAAGCCGGGCAGGATTAAGAATCTTTTTATCAAATAAATAAAACATTCCGGAAGGAGTTGCAGTTGTCAAAGTATAAAATTCTTTCTTTAGACGGCGGCGGAATCAGAGGGATAATCACTTCGGTTATCCTGCAAAGATTAAGCGAAACTCCGGGACTTTCTAATTTTTTAAATGAAGTAGATTTGATTGCCGGAACTTCTACCGGCGGGTTGCTTGCTCTTAGCCTTGCAAATGGATTAAGTCCAGCCTACATGAAAGAAATTTATGAAAAAGAAGGAAAGTTTATCTTTCACAATACTATCTTCGATGACATACTTGATTTAGACAGATTGATTGGCGCAGGCTACAAAAATGAAAATCTGAAGAAAGTTCTTCAAAAAACTTTCGGGGAATTGACCTTAGACCAGTTGAAGAGGCACGTCTTAATTACGGCTTTCGACCTTGACAATCAATCTAAAGAGCTAAGCAAACGCACCTGGAAACCAAAAATTTTCCACAACATGGAAGGCGAGGGGAGCGACGGGAAAGAATTGGTTTATAACGTCGGGCTTTACACCAGTGCAGCGCCGACTTATTTCCCGACTTGCGAAGGATATGTTGACGGCGGCGTCTTTGCAAATAATCCAAGCATGTGTGCGCTTGCCCAATCGCAGGACTTAAGATACTTAGAGTCACCAAAGTTGTCCGATGTAGTCCTTCTTTCACTTGGAACGGGTACTTCGCTAACGTTTATTAAAGGGCAGACTCACGATTGGGGCTATCTTCAGTGGGCTAAGCCCATTATCGGTTTAATGTTTGACGGAGTTTCCGGTATTGCCGATTATGAGTGCAAACAATTCTTAAAAGAAAATTATTTCCGTCTGGCACCGGCTTTTCCTCATGATGTCTCTGTTCCAATGGATGATGCGGACAAAATTCCTTACATGATTGATTTCGCAAATAAAGTCGATCTTTCCGGCGTTGTAAACTGGCTTAATCAATACTGGAATTAAATTCCTCGAAAATCTACAAAATTCTTGACTTTTCTTTCTATAATCTTCATATTTGAACCGTGAACTAAGTTTTTATTCTAACCGAAAGGAAATGTATGCAGGCAAAAGTCAGAATGGATCGCTTCGAGAAAACTGTAAGTGTTAACAAATTTTTTCAATTTATTGCAAAAGCAAATGCTCACGACATCTTTTTAATGTTTTCTTTTACTTTGATAACTGCAATTGGAGCGCAGATAACTATTCCTGTGCAGCCTGTTCCGTTTACACTTCAAACTATGATGGTTGTTTTAGCCGGAGCTTTTCTCGGTGCAAAAAAGGGTGCTTACAGCCAGGTTATTTATTTACTTTTAGGTTGCTTAGGTTTGCCTGTGTTCGCTCAGATTCCCGACAGCACAATTGGTTTTGCACGTTTGTTTGGTCCGACCGGCGGATATTTGCTTGCTTTTCCTATCGGCGCTTTCTTAACCGGTTATTTGGCAAAAAGACCCGCCTTCCAACAGGCAGGATTAAAGAGCTATTTTGGAGTTATTGTTTCGATGCTCTGCGGAGAATTATTTATATTGTTGTTTGGCTCTATGTATCTTGGAATTGTTTATTTGAAGGATGTTAAAGAAGCTCTTATTGCCGGTGCTGCCGTATTCTTAATATGGACGGTTGTAAAAGATGTAATTGGCGCCAGCATCTATTTTGGAATCACAAAAAGAAAATCCAGATAAATTAAAATAATGACTTTCCCGAACAATAAATTTCCAGAAGAAATAAATGGGAATTAAAAATATCATCTTTATAGTTATCTTTTTCGGTGCGCTGGGCTTTTTTACCTTTAACTGCCGGAAGTTGTTCAGCTATATGCTTACAGCCAAAAAGAAGGATGATAGATTCGGCAGCCCGGGAAAAAGAATAAAAAAAGTTCTTACTGTAGCGTTTGCACAATCAAAGCTATTTAGAGATTTCAAAGCAGGTATTCTTCACTTTTTTATTTTCTGGGGATTTGTACTGTTCCTATTTGCTGTGCTTGAAGCATTTATACAGGGATTTTATTCTCCTTTTAGTCTTTCGGTTACCGGTCCGTTTTATTCCGCAGTTACTTTTATTGAGGATATTTTCGGTCTGCTTGTAATACTTTCAGTGCTTTATGCATTGTTCAGAAGATATGTTCTTCATATAAAGCGGCTTGAGGTTGATAAGCACGGGAAACTTGATGCGACAGTAATTTTAGCTCTTATTCTTTTAGTATGTGCGGCAATGTTCGGGGAAAATATTACGTCGATTGCGAGCCGCGGATTCGTCTTAACAAAATATGAAGTGCATCCGGTTTCGCTGTTTCTAAGTCATATTTTTTATCCGGCTGGTCAAGCTAACACTGCCGGTCTTTGGGAATTTTTCTGGTGGATGCATGTTGTTGTTGTGTTAAGCTTCCTGAATTATCTACCTTACTCGAAACACCTTCACATTATTACTTCAATTCCGAATACCTACTTTTCAAATCTTGATGAAATTAGAAATACTTTAAAGCCGGTTAATCTTGAAGATGAATCAATAGAAGTTTATGGAGCAGCAGATTTAGAACAGCTTTCCTGGAAGCAGGTTTTGGACGGTTATACCTGCACGGAATGCGGAAGATGTACGGATGCCTGTCCTGCAGCTACAGTTGGTAAAGTTTTATCTCCTAGAAAGATAATCACGGATATTCGAAAAAGAACAATGGATAAAGCTCCGCTGTTGGTTGAAGGAAAGTCCGATGAGGGAATTTTTTCCAAAACACTTGTCCATGATTACATAACAGATACCGAACTTTGGGACTGTACAACCTGTATGGCATGTGTTCAAGAATGTCCGGTAATGATTGAACACGTAGATTCAATCGTTGATATGCGCCGTAATCTAGTTCTAACCGAGTCTCAATTCCCTTCAAACTTAAATAATGTTTTTAAGAGCATAGAAACTAACTTTACCCCTTGGGCGTTTAATGCTGCCGACCGGGCAAATTGGGCAGAAGGAATGGGCATTAAAACCATGGCTGAAGACCAAAATTGCGATATTCTTTTCTGGGTTGGCTGTGCAGGCTCTTTTGACAACCGCTATAAAAAAGTTACTAAAGCATTTGCATCTCTCATGCAAAAAGCCAATATTAACTTTAGAATTTTAGGGATTGAGGAAAAATGCAACGGGGATACGGCAAGACGCCTTGGCAATGAGTATCTTGCCCAGATGATGATGAAAGAAAATATTGAGACCCTGAATAGATACGGTATTAAGAAAATTGTTACGGCTTGCCCTCATTGCTTTCATTCTTTAGGGAACGAATACAAACAGTTTGGCGGAAATTATGAAGTTCTTCACCACACTCAATTGATTCAGCAGCTTTTAATCGAAGGCAGAATTCAATTGAAAGATGAACAGGATAAAGTTAAGGCGACGTACCATGATTCATGCTACCTCGGCAGATACAACAGAGTTTTTGATTCGCCGAGAGAATCGTTACAAAAAGTCTCCGGTTTAGAATTGACTGAAATGAAAAGGAACAAAACCAAAGGCTTTTGCTGCGGCGCCGGCGGCGGAAGGATGTTCCTTGAAGATGAAGAAGGCGGAAGGATAAATATTGAAAGAACCAAAGAAGCATTAGAAACTAATTCAGACACAATCACTTCGGCGTGCCCGTTCTGCATGACGATGCTGACGGATGGTGTCAAACATTTCGAAAAGGAAGACCGGGTAAAAGTTAAAGATATTGCAGAGGTCATTTTCGAACATTCTAAATAACTTAATTACTCAATTACATTATAGGAGGTCTAAATGGACAAATATGAGAGCTTAGTTCAATCAGTTAAAAACTTGGAGACTGATTTTGAAAAGTTCTATGTAAAAGGGCAGGCTGCTGCCGGAACACGCTTGCGCAAGGGCTTAAGCGAGCTGCGGAAGCAAGCTCAGGAAGTCCGCAAGGATATTCAGGAGGTTAAGGCTCAAAGAAAGGCAGCTAAATAACCCGCTATTTACTTGGTTACTATTAAAGGCTGTCCTTCAAAACAGGGCAGCCTTACCTTTTATGCAAAAGAAGAAATTTCTATTCGTACCGCTAATCATATTTATTTTTGTTGTCACCGTAAAATCCAAAGGCATATTCAATCAGCATCAAAAAGAGATTGAAAAGGATTCGCTGGTTACTATTTCAATTTCTGTCGTAGGAGATTTAATGTGTCACTCTCCTCAATTTGAATATGCAAGAGTAAACGCGGACAGCTTTAACTTCAATCCTGAATTTGATTCTATCAAGCCGTATTTGAAGAGCTCGGATTTTGTTTTTGGAAATCTGGAGACTGTTGCCGCTGGAACAACAAAGAACTACTCAGGATACCCCGCATTTAACACACCGGATGATTTTATAAGAGCAATACAAGCCGCCGGTTTTACGATGCTCATGACTTCAAACAATCATGCATTTGACAGAGGTGCAAACGGAGTACTAAGAACTATTTCGGTAATAAAAAATTCCGGTTTGGATTATGACGGAACTTTTACTTCCGAAAGAGACAGAGATTCAATTAGAATATTTAATTTAAAAGGAATCAAGGTTGCGTTTCTTGCCTACACTTACGGTGTAAACATGAACAACGTTCCAAAAGCAAAATCATATTTAATCAATTTGATTGATACGACTTTGATAAAGAGAGACATTGATGCGGCAAGAAACGATGGTGACGAAGTAGTTCTTGTCTATTACCACTTCGGTACTCAATACAGAAGAATGCCGGATGAATTTCAAAAGCAGATAGTCGATAAGACAATTCAGTACGGCGCCGATATAATAATCGGCAGCCACCCTCATGTTATCGAACCTGTGAATTTCTTTAAGACGAATCATGCTAAGCTTGATTCCGGTTTTGTTGCTTATTCACTGGGGAATTTTGTCTCAAACCAGCGCTGGCGCTATGCCGATGGCGGAATGGTTCTTAAAATATTCTTAACAAAGAATTTTAAAACAGATTCAATTTTCATCAGCAAAGTTGCTTATCTTCCTACCTGGGTATTTAAAGGAATTGTCAACGGGAAAAACGAATTTATAATCCTGCCCGCGCAAGAGGCTTCTAAGCAAGATTATCCCTCTTTCCTTACCTCAAATGACAGGCAAAAAATGGAACAGGCATTTGAAGATACTAAGGAGATGATGACCAGGTCATCCGGCAGAGTACAGATTGATAGTAAAATCAAATAAAGACCTTTATGCATTTTAGATAAATTCTGAGTAAGTTAGGAATAGGAGAGAAAGCAATTCAGTGCTTTGTTTAATAAAGTGGGGGCAATCTTTTTATTATTAAAAATATTTTTTGGGTTTTTATGAACAGCAAGCAAATTCTTGCGGTAGAAGTAATCGAGAATAAAATATTCTTGATTCGTGGTAAAAGAGTAATGATTGACTCCGATATTGCTAAACTTTATGGAGTAACAACAAAGAAGCTTAATCAGCAGGTCAAAAGGAATAGGGAGCGATTCCCGGATGATTTCATGATTCAACTCAATTTATTGGAAAAACTTGAGGTGGTCACAAATTGTGACCACCTCAAAAACTTGAAATATTCTCCAAATCTTCCATTTGCATTTACAGAACATGGGGTTATTATGCTTGCTGCAGTTCTAAATTCTTCAAGAGCAGTTGAAACGAGCGTGCTTGTTGTTCGAGCATTTATTAGGCTGCGTGAAATCTTAGCTGCTCACAAAGAGCTTGCGGAAAAGATGAAGCAGCTTGAATCCAAAATTGAAAAACACGACAAACAAATAATCGCCATATTTGAAGCTATTAACCAATTATTGGCACCGCCGATGGTACCTAAGAAAAAAATGGGATTTGAAGTTAGAGAGAGGCGAGTTTCATATAAAAGCCGCTAATTGTATTTTTGCAATACAAAAAAATATTTTTGATACGATGTTTGAAGTAAGAGACATAAAAATAGATAAAGCCGTCCTGCTTGCGCCGATGGAAGACGTTACCGACATTTCGTTCCGCCTTGTCTGCAGGGAGCTTGGCGCCGACGTTGTTTATACGGAATTTGTAAACTCCGAAGGACTGGTACGCAAATCCGAAAAGACACACAAGAAATTGGAAATTGTTGAAGAAGAGCGACCGGTTGGAATTCAAATATACGGCGGCGTTTTGGAATCAATGGTTGAAGCAGCAAAGATTGCAGAAAAAGAAAATCCGGACATAATTGACATTAACGCAGGCTGCTGGGTAAAGAATGTTGTAGGCAACGGTGCCGGTTCTGCTTTATTGAAAGACCCGGCTCATATGCAGAATCTGGTTAGAAGCGTTGTTAGTTCTGTTTCTTTGCCTGTAACAGTTAAGACAAGATTAGGCTGGGACCATGACAGCATAAAAATTCTTGAAGTCGCCAGAAGAATGGAAGACGTTGGTGTGGAAGCTTTAACTGTTCATTGCAGAACCCGCTCGATGGGGCATAAGGGTGATGCTGACTGGGAATGGATAAATAGAATAAAGGAAGTTGTCTCAATCCCGGTAGTCCTTAACGGAAATATTCTTACTGCATACGACGTTAAAAAAGCATTTGACGAAACAAATGCCGATGCTGTTATGATAGCGCGCGGTGCCATCGGCAATCCATGGATTTTTAAAGAAGCAAAAGAACTTTTAACAGCCGGCGCTATTTCAACCCTGATCGATGAAGAGCTTAAAATTAAAACATGTCTAAAGCATCTTCAAATAGCTATCAAAGTAAAAGGAGAAAGAAGAGCAGTTATTGAGCATCGTAAATTCTATACCGGTTATCTGAAAGCATTGCCACATGCCTCCCAAGTCCGTACTGCGCTGATGCAGGTTTACGATTATTCTGCCGTCGAAGATATCCTGCTGAAGTATCTTCAGGACTTGGACGAGTATAAAATTGCCGTTTAATTTTCTTAGAAAGCAATGCATTGCCTAAAACTCCCGCCGAAAAGTTTGCAAGAATTATCTCAACTCTGTTCGTACCGCCGGCTTTTGCATTAATAATTTTTACTTTCTTTGCATTCCACCTTGAACAGACAACCGCAGATAAAGTTATACTTATTTTAGTCACTCTTGTTTTCGGTTTTGGTCTTCACATCTGGCTCTTCGTCCATTTCAGAAAGAAGGGACTTATTGTTGACTTAGATGCATCAATTAAAGAAGAACGGACTTTCCCTTTTTTGATTGCTACCGGGTTTTATATATCCGGTCTGATCTTCCTTATTTGGCTTCAAATTAATATTATTTCAATAGCGTTTTGGTTTTGTTATATTTCCAACACGATTATTGTCGTTCTGATAAATAAGTACTGGAAAATCAGCATACACGCAATTGGAGCGAGCGGAGCTGCTGCCGCGCTGTTTATAGTGCTTGGTCCAGTTTCGCTGCCTGTTTTTGCTGTAGTTCTATTAGTCGGATGGTCAAGAATAAAATTGAGATGCCATACGCCCATGCAGGTAATTGCCGGAATTATCCTCGGCTTTTGTTCAACTTATTTGCAGATCCATTTTATTGTGAAGTTGTTTTAGCGTGTTAAAGCTTGAAGACGTAATCAATTTTTTTTACCGGACGATTTGGAATAAACATTTAGACGAAAAACACGAAAGAAGATATTTAGGAAGGAAAAGTTAGAATGATAAAATTTCAGTTGCAGGATGAAACGGCATTCATAACTTTGAATAGACCGGAGAAAAGGAATGCTCTTCATCCCGGGATGATAAATGAAATTACCCGGAAGCTCGAAGAAATTAAAAATGATTCTCAAATTAAAGCTCTTATAATAACCGGTGAGGGAAAAAGCTTCTGCGCCGGCGCCGACCTGGAATATATGAAATCATTAAAAGATAAATCCACAAGAGAAAATGAAATTGATTCTGAAAATCTTGCTGAGATGTTCATGTCAATTTATAATTTTCCTAAGCCGGTTATTGCTGCCGTAAACGGTGCCGCAATTGCAGGCGGATGCGGACTTGCAAGCGCATGCGATTTTATCGTTGCCGACGAATTACATTCTAAGTTCGGTTATTCGGAAGTAAAGATCGGATTCATTCCTGCCATCGTTTCAATATTCTTGATAAAGAAAGCAGGGGAGAGAACAGCTAAAAGGCTTTTGTTAACCGGGAATATCATTGATGCCAAAAAGGCTTTTGAATACGGGCTTGTGGATTATCTTGCCGGCGACGTAATGAAAGAATCAATTGAACTTGCAGACCGTCTGAAACAAAACTCAAGCCTAAGCATGCAGATGACTAAGGAAATGATTCATGGAATTTCAAACTTAAATGTTAAGGAAGCTGTAGATTACTGCATCCGGCTGAATACAATAAGCCGTACATCTGAAGATTTTATAAAAGGAATAAATAATTTTTTAACAAAATAGAGTAACAAATGCCAAAAGACTTACGAAAGTACATCCGAACTGTTCCGGATTTTCCTAAAAAGGGAATTATGTTCAGGGACATTACAACTTTGCTGAAAGACCCCGAAGCAATTAAAGCGGCGCTGAAGCAGCTTACAAATTTTTCTAAAGAGCTTGGAGTTTCCAAAGTTGTAGGAATAGAATCACGCGGCTTTATTTTCGGCGCAATGCTTGCCGAAAAGCTGAATGCGGGCTTCGTACCGATTAGAAAGCCGGGAAAGCTTCCAGCCGAAAAAGAAAGCGCAACCTATGCGCTTGAATACGGAACGGATACCATTGAAATCCATAAGGATGCGATTAAGCTTGGCGAAAAGGTCTTGCTGCATGACGACCTGCTTGCAACCGGCGGAACCGCGCAGGCGGCGGCAAATCTTATTGAAAAGCTTGGCGGCGAAGTGGCGCAGATTTCTTTCTTAATTGATTTGAAATTCTTAAACGGAAGAGAAAAGCTGAAGAAATACGATGTGAGAGGTTTAGTCGAATATGAAAGCGAGGAAGACTAAGAGTCCTCCTTCCACTTTTTGGGCGAAATAACGACTACAAATTCGCCTTTAGTTATTTTATCATTCAAACCTTCCAGGATTTGGCGTGGAGTGCCGCGCCAAACTTCCTCAAACTTTTTTGTCAGCTCTCTGCAGACAGCTATCAAGCGTTCAGGCATATATTCTGAAAGTTCGATTAAAAGCTTTTCAATCCGGTAAGTCGATTCGTAAACAATAATAGTTCTTTCTTCTTCGGCTAATTTGGAAAGCATTTTCTGTCTTCCTTTTTTCTGCGGAAGAAATCCTTCAAAGACAAACGAATCAGACGGCAATCCGCTCATAGATAAAGCGGCTATTGCCGCAGTAACTCCCGGAACCGGCAGTACTTCTATCCCTTCCTTTATTGCCGCAGAAATTAATCTTACCCCAGGGTCGGAAATTCCCGGAGTTCCAGCATCTGAAATTAAAGCGCATGATTTTCCGCCGCATATCTTTTCAAGAATAAATTTAATCTTTGAGTTTTCATTAGCTGCATTCAGAGAAACCAGCTCTTTCTTAATTTCATAATGATTAAGAAGCACGGATGAAACGCGTGTATCTTCACAGGCAATGAAATCAACCGCCTGCAGCGTTTCTACCGCGCGGTAGGTTATATCTTTCAAATTACCGATCGGCGTACTTACTACGTATAGCTTACTCATCAATTAAAACATTTTTGGAAATTAGAATAATATTGCTATGCAAATATAATAATAGCACGAATGCATGTTTGCATGTTGTACGACTATTTAAATGCTTGTTTAATCCCATGCAATCATGCCTTCATGTAATCATGCGGGGAATTGTATTGTTGCATGTTGTTTGTATGCAACGATGTATTACCGCCTTTCATGCAGTCATGCTCGTGAACTGTCCCGCGATTATTATGAATTCTAACATTCAACATGTCTTGAATTTCCGACGGCATTAAAACGATTACGGCTCCAACCGGAGCCGTATCGAGCAAGTAGTCAATAAATATGATTTTAATTATTTGACGAAAGTAAATTTAATACTTTTTTTATCTTTTGCAACCCTTCGTCAAGAACTTCTTTGGTGACGTTTAATGCCGGTCTAAAGCGGATTGACTTTTCGCCGCAGCCGAGGATCAGCAATTTTTCTTTGTAGCATCTCGCTTTGAAATCATCACGAATCTCCCGCGCAGGCAAATCGAACGAGCACATTAAGCCGAGCCCTCTTGCATTGCGGACCAGGTTCGGGAACTCCTTCTGAAGCTCGATTAATCTATCCAGCAAATACTTGCCTTGACGGAAAGAGTTTTCAACAAGGCTTTCTTCCTCGATAATTTCCAGGATATGCTTTGAACGGACCATATCGGTCAAATCGGCGCCCCAGGTTGAGTTTATTCTGCTTGAAACGTGGAAACAATTATCCGGCACGTCGTCAATTCTATCCGAGACCATTATGCCGCAAGCCTGGGCTTTCTTTCCGAAAGCAATTATATCCGGCTGAACATAATAATCTGCTGCCCAGAACTTTCCCGTTATGCCGAACCCGCTCTGCACCTCATCGAACATTAAGAGAATATCATTCTCATCTGCAATGTCCCGGAGCTTTTCAAAGAATACTTTGCGGAAGAAATTATCGCCGCCTTCTCCTTGAACCGGCTCGATGATAATCACTGCAATATCATCAGGATTATTCTTTATTGCGGAATAAATCTCATCTACAGCCTGGTTTTCAAGCCTGACTACTTCATCAAGGTTTTCTTCAAGCGGAAATTTTATTTTCGGATTTATAATCCTTGGAAAATTAAACTTCGGAAAATACTTTATCTTATTCGGCTCGGTATTCGTTAAAGATAAAGTGTATCCGCTTCTTCCGTGGAATGCCTGCTTAAAGTGGATTACCTGCTGACCCTTTTCTTCTTTATATCCCTTCATAAAGTTTTTGCGTACCTTCCAATCGAATGCAGTCTTCAAGCCGTTCTCCACTGCTAAAGTCCCGCCGGAAACAAAGAATAAATATTTCATATAATCCGGCTTGGCTATACGGGCAAACGTATCGACAAACTCAGCCATCTGAACAGTATAAATATCGGAGTTTGAAGGTTTGTTCATTGCCGCGGTTAAGATTTCATTCCTTACATGCTCGGTCATCAGCTTCGGATGATTCATCCCTAAAGCAGACGAAGCGAAGAAAGTAAAAAAGTCAGTATAAATATCGCCTGTCTCAGCATCAACGATATGAGAGCCTGAGCTTTTCTCAAGGTCAAGCACAAGGCTGAAGCCGTCGGCAAGCATATACTTATTTAATGTTTCGTGAACTCTACCGGGAGCGATAGAATGCTCTGTTAAAACGTCATCGTGTTTTAGAATGCCGTTATACATAATTACACCTCCTTTGTGGTGAGGAAAAATTAATTCTTAAACTTTTCTGTTATTTTTTAAATTGTACTCTCACTCTTAATCGTACCTTACTCGCTCCATTAACTCAATCCGGTTAAGATTAAGAGCAAGAAGATAAAACGACATCAGGCTGTATACTGAAGCCAAAGTCAATTCAATTAAGAGTTAAAATGGATAGAGTTATTGGAGGGAATCAGAAAACATTCTCGAACCTGGATACAAGGTAGCTTTGCAGGCTTTTAAAACCAGTCTCTTTTTTGAAATCTTTCAGACTTAGCATGGTGAAACCAAATTATCTACGGCAAATGTAAGGTTTAAAAGTGGAATTAGCAACCGCAATGGCTGTGATGCGAATAAGGAGTAATTCTTGATTCATATTTGTGAAAAAATAGATCTGGAGACACTGATTGGAAAACGTATAAAGCTCAAAGAATCATCTGGTTGTTTGGTATTTTTCCATTTATCTATTAAGAGAATTTGTTTTTATTTTGTCACTCACTTTTGATCAATATGGTTAATAAAAATTGAACTTATGACTTCAATTAGGTAAATTTCTTTTATCATAAAGGAAATTTTACTAAAGCTATAAATTCAAAATCCAAAGGAGTTAACAATGGAATTCTTGGATAAGCTTGGGATCAAAGAAAACAATTTTGGTTCAAGCACAGGTTCTGAATGGTTCAAAACAACCGGCGAAGGGGAGTTAAAAATATCTTCTCCCTCAGATGGTAAGTATATTGCCTCTGTTTACCAGGCTTCGGAGAAAGATTATGAAAAAATTATTACGCAAGCTAGGGAAGCATTTCTTTACTGGCGGAAGGTTCCCGCTCCAAAGCGCGGCGAAATCGTAAGACAAATCGGATTAAGGCTGAGAGAGTTTAAACCATATCTTGGAAGACTTGTTTCTTATGAGATGGGGAAGTCATTGCAGGAAGGTCTGGGCGAGGTGCAGGAAATGATAGACATCTGCGACTTTGCAGTGGGACAATCAAGACAGCTTTACGGATTTACAATGGCATCGGAACGGGCTAACCATAGAATGTATGATCAATACCATCCGCTTGGAATAGTCGGGATTATATCTGCGTTTAATTTCCCGGTAGCTGTTTATTCCTGGAATGCAATGATAGCCGCTGTGTGCGGGGACGTTTGTTTATGGAAGCCTTCATCAAAAGTACCTTTATCTGCTATTGCAGTTCAGAAAATTATAGCGCGCGTAATAAAAGAAAATAATTTACCTGAAGGAATATTTTCCCTTGTCATAGGAAGAGGAGCAACTATTGGCGAAAAGCTGTTGAATGACAGGAATATTCCTTTAATATCTTTAACGGGATCAACAAAGGTAGGAAAACATGCAGGTGAAGTTATAGCTAAAAGATTCGGCAAATCAATACTGGAGTTAGGCGGCAACAACGGTATAATAATAACAGAGAATGCCGATTTAAAACTGGCGCTTCCGGCAATTGTCTTTGGTGCAGTTGGAACTTGCGGTCAGAGGTGTACAACTACCAGGAGGTTAATCATCCAGGAAACAGTGTATGAAAAGCTGAAGGAATCTCTTGTTAAAGCATATCATGGATTAAAGATAGGTGATCCACTTGATGAAAAAAATCATGTCGGACCGTTGATCGACAAGGATGCCGTAAAGATGTTTGTTTCTGCTCTGGATAGAGTAAAGAAAGACGGAGGTAAAGTCGTTTTCGGCGGCGAAGTATTAAGCGGGAAAGGTTATGAGTCGGGCTGTTATGTAAAGCCGGCAATAGTAGAAGCAGAGAATCATTTCCCGATTGTCCAGGAAGAAACGTTTGCTCCGGTTCTTTATCTCATAAAATATTCAGGCGGAGTTTCTGAGGCAATAAAGCTTCATAATGGTGTGGTGCAGGGACTGTCTTCATCAATCTTTACGAATGATTTGAGAGAAGCAGAGGAATTCCTTTCTGCCGAAGGATCGGACTGCGGGATTGCAAACGTCAACATTGGTACATCCGGCGCTGAAATTGGCGGGGCTTTCGGCGGCGAAAAAGAAACAGGAGGCGGCAGAGAAAGCGGCTCCGATGCCTGGAAAGCTTATATGAGAAGGCAAACCAACACTATAAATTATGGTACAGAACTTCCGCTTGCACAGGGAATAAAGTTTGATATATAATTTAATTGACTTAACTTCTTAAACTTAAGCTTAGCTTGCACCGGAACTAATGCGGAGATGCATTCGCTTTTAGAATATTTGACTGAGGTGTATTACAAAGTTTAAGTTCAAGGAGAGGGAAGTAGTTAGGACTAAGGGCGGGAAATAATCTAATTTTAGAGAAGTTTATTTTTAATATATTTGCGGAAATAAATACCGGAGATAAAATGAATTTAAAAGATAGAATAAATGAGGACCTTAAAGCCGCAATGAAGTCCGGCGACAAGCTGCGTTTGGAGACAATTAGATACATCCGCGCCTTAATACTGGAGTTTGAAAAGAGCGGCACAGGAAAGGAATTAAATGCCGATGAAGAAGTAAGGCTGCTCAGCTCAGCGGCAAAGAAGAGGAAAGACGCCATAGAGCAGTACAGGCTGGCAAAGCGCGAAGATCTTGCCTCGAAGGAAGAGAATGAATTAAAGATTATCCAGGAATATCTTCCGAAGCAGCTTTCCGAGGCAGAAATAAGCGCCGAAGTAAAAAAGATTGCCGAAAGCATCGGTGCAAGATCGAAAGAAGATTTCCCGAAACTTATGCCGCAGGTTATGAAAGAATTAAAAGGCAAAGCTGACGGTAAAGTTGTAAAGGCGGCAGTTGAAAATTTCTTAAGCAATTAAAGGAAGCTTATCGACCTTGGATATACTTGATATAATTATTGTTATTGTTGTTCTGGTTGGTTTTATTTTGGGATATAAAGACGGCTTTGTACGAAAAATTATAGGTCTGATTGGATTTGGCTTGGGCATTTACCTTGCTATAAGATTTTCCGGCGAACTGGGGAGGGCAGTTGAAAGAATCTTCGGCATCGAGTTCTATCTTTCTCAAATAATTGCCGGTATAACAATCTTCTTTTTAGTAATACTTGTCTTTTCAATAATCAAAAGACTTGTTCATCCGTTTGACAAAGTAAATAATTTTATAAACCAGGTGCTCGGCGGAGTGTTCGGTGCGGTTCAAATATTATTCTTTTTAAGCGCCGTGTTTTTCCTGTTGAACGTATTTAATGTTCCTTCAAAGAAATCCGCTAAGTCATCGGTATTTTATAATAAGGTTTACGGTATACTTCCGGCTACCGTAAATTATATCTCAAGCTACACTCCGGAGACAAAGGAGATATTAAAGGACTATATGAATAACAAAGACACGACATTATGACAACTCCTCAAGTACTTGAAAAGCTGGAATACCAAAAAGTACTGCAGTACATAGCCAGGTATTGTGTCACCGAAAAGGGAAAGAATAATATTTTATTTTCGAAGCCTTTGTTAAATATTTCTCAAGTTAAAAATGAAGGCGATTCGGTTAGCGAGGCAAAGGAGATACTTATTAAGAACGCCTTCCAGCCGGTAGAATATTTGCCGGAGCTTGATGAAACATTATCAAAGAGTAAGATAGAAGGGGCTGTAATTGACGGTAAAAAGATACTCGAGATATTAAAGCTTGCGGCAGTTTCGAGAAGCCTTCAGAATTATTTGAAGCAGAACCGCGAGACTTCTCCGCTGCTGTTTGACTTATCCCCGGCATTATTCTCGGATAAGCTTTTTGAAAATTATATACATAAAATAATTAATGAGAACGGCGAGGTTAAAGACAGCGCCAGTCCGAAGCTTGCCGAGATAAGAAAAGAAATCAGAATAAAGAATGACGACCTGATAAAATCTGTAAACCGGATTATAAAAAATCTTGAGGATAAGGACATTGTACGCGAGGAATATTTAACACTACGTGACGGTAGAATAGTTATTCCCGTAAAGGCAGAGCATAAGCGTCATATCCGCGGCTTTATTCATTCCGAATCTTCAACCGGACAGACAGTGTACATTGAACCCGAAGAGACACTGGAGTTAAATAACGAAATTGTTTCACTTTCGTTTGCCGAAAGGAGAGAGATTGAGCGGCTTCTGAAAGAGGTAACCAAACGTATAGGCGAAAGCAGCGAACAGTTGAAAGCTTCGATGGAAACGGTTGCTTATGTGGATTCAGTCTTTGCAAAGGCGAATTATTCTCTTGAAGTAATCGGTTCCTTTCCTCAACTTGATAATAGGAAGCCTTTTCAAATAAACGACGCAAGACATCCGATTCTTCTGAAAAAGTTTGGAAGAGAAAAGACGATACAGCTTAATGTTTCAGTCCAAAATAAAAATGTTATTTTGATTACCGGACCGAACGCCGGTGGAAAGACAGTTGTTCTAAAAACTATTGGTCTATCAGCATTAATGGTGCATTCGGGGATACACATTCCTGCAAGCCCGGATTCTAATTTCCATTTCTTTGAAAACATTCTTCTTGATATCGGCGATGCGCAATCAATTGAAGACGATCTATCAACTTTCAGCTCGCATCTTTCAAACATAAATTTGATTTTAAATTCTGCAGATTCTCAGTCGTTGGTTCTGTTGGATGAGATAGGTACCGGAACTGACCCTGCAGAAGGCTCAGCATTAGCCTCGGCTGTATTAATCGGACTTAGAGATAAGAAGGCTACTGTATTCGCTACAACGCATCATGGAAGTCTTAAATTGATTGCAAATGATCTTAATGGTTTTGAAAATGCGGCAATGGAATTCGATACGCAGAATCTCAAGCCTACATATCAGTTCAAGCAGGGAATCCCCGGCTCAAGCTATGCCTTTGAAGTTGCAAAGCGTATCGGTTTTGATGACGAGTTCTTTAATACTGCAAAGCAATATCTCGACGGCGATAAGCATAAGCTGGAAAGCTTTCTTGTCGATATTGAAAAGAAATCTCATGAGCTTGAAGAGAGACTTAAGAATGCTGAGGTTGAGAACTCAAGACTGGCAGGCTTATCAAATCTTTATAAGAATAATATTGAAAAGCTTGACAGCGAGAAGAAGGATATTCTGAAAAAAGCTAAGACTGAGGCTGAGGAATATCTTAGAGATATTAATAAGAAAGTAGAAAAAGTAATTAAAGACCTGAAAGAGTCGAATGCAAAGAGCGAGGTAATAAAAGAATCGCAGAACATCATAAAAGAGATAAAAGAAAAGAATAAAAATCTCTTCAAGGAAGATGTTGATTTTAAAACGGAAACAGATAACTTTGCAGTTGGCGACGCTGTTTCGATTAAAAATACCGGCAGTTCCGGGGAGATAATTGAAATATCAAAGGACGGGAAGAAAGCAACTCTCAGAGTAGGCGCAGTTAAGATGCAGGCAGATTTGAAGAACCTTGTCAGGACTAAAAGGGATGAGGTAAAAGCAGCGACGGGCTATTCCGGCTATAATATTTCTGTCCCGCAGTTGAGGCTTGACATTAGAGGTGAGAGGTCTGATGAAGCTGAGTTCGAAGTAATAAAATTTTTAGATGAGGCATATTCATCCGGAATGGAGAAGGTAGAAATACTACACGGCAAAGGAACCGGTGCCTTGAAAAAACCTGTCCGGGATATTTTAAAGAGTCATGAGAGGGTAAAGAAGTTTTATTTTGCACCGATTGAGTTCGGCGGAGACGGAATTACGATAGCGGAGTTCGGCTAATGATTAAGAAAATACTCATAGCTAACAGAGGGGAGATTGCAGTAAGAGTAATACGAGCATGCAAAGAGCTGGGGATTAAGTCTGCGGCGGTTTATTCAGAGGCTGACAGGACCTCACTCCACACGCGATTGGCAGATGAATCATTCTTTATCGGCGAGGCAGCCGCATCGCAATCTTATCTGAACAAAATTAAAATAATTGAGCTTGCAAAAAGAATTAAAGCCGATGCAATCCATCCGGGCTATGGATTTTTATCGGAAAATTCCGGGTTCATAAAAATGTGCGAGGATGAAAAAATAAATTTTATCGGTCCGTCATCTAAGTCTGTTGAAATGATGGGGAGTAAAACTGCTGCAAGAGAACTCATGTCAAGTAGCGGAGTGCCGATTGTTCCCGGAACAACAAAACCAATTTCGTCATTAAAGGAAGGAATACGGTCGGCAAGGGAAGTCGGCTTCCCGGTTCTTCTTAAAGCGTCAGCGGGCGGCGGCGGTAAAGGAATGAGAAAGATTTCTTCAGAAAAGGAATTCAGCGATGCTTTTGAAGCTACGCAGAGAGAAGCATTAAAGGCTTTCGGCGATGATTCAATTTATATAGAAAAATATATTGAGAACCCGCGGCATATTGAAGTACAGGTTATTGCAGACAAGCATGGAAACTACGCTCACATATTTGAAAGAGAGTGTTCGATCCAGCGGCGACATCAGAAGATTATTGAAGAATCGCCTTCTTCTTTTGTTGACGGGGAGACAAGGAATAAAATTACTCAGGCGGCAGTTAATGCTGCAAAAGCCTGCGGTTATTTTAATGCAGGCACAATTGAGTTCCTTATGGACAAAGACAAAAATTTTTATTTTCTCGAAATGAATACCCGTCTCCAGGTCGAGCATCCTGTTACGGAATTTATTTCCGGTATTGATCTGGTCAAAGAACAAATCAATATTGCATCCGGTAATAAGCTTTCATTTAAACAGGAAGATTTGAGAATAAGCGGGCACGCATTCGAATGCAGGGTATATGCCGAAGATCCGGGAAATAATTTTTTACCTTCTACAGGACTATTGACCGGGTATAAAATTCCATCGGGTCCTGGAGTCAGAGTAGACGACGGATTCGGTAAAGGATCTGAAATATCGATTTATTATGATCCGCTGATATCTAAGCTGGTTTGCTGGTCGGGAGATAGAAAATCTGCAATTGATAGAATGAAGCGCGCGCTCGGCGAATACCGGATTGCGGGAGTAATAAACAATATTACCTTTCTCAAAGCCGTATTTGCAGATGAGAAATTCGGAAAAGGAGAGATAGATATAAATTATCTTGAAAGGAAAATGGAGTGCCTTAAGAAGACGGCGTTCCAACTAAAAAGTAATATTGATACAGAAGATGCCGCTTCAATAGTTGCGGTGCTATTAAAAGAAAAGCTTTCCGGGAAAGACGGCGCCGGCGAAAGCCTTGAGACTTCAAAAACAAATAACAACCGGTGGCAGGATTTGATGTATGAGTGATTTTATTATTTCATTAAATAATAAGAAGAAAAAGGCATCATATTCCGGCAACTCCAGAATCAGCATAGACAAGACTGAATATGAATGCGATCTGATCCATCTTGAAGGGCAGAATTATATCCTTAAGCTGAATAATATTTTTTACGAAGTAACAACAAATAAGCTTGACAATGACATATTTTCGGTTTTAATTAACGGCAGTCTTTTTGAAGTAGAAGTAAGAACGTCGCTGCAGGAAAAGGCGAGGGAATTATTGCAGCAGAAGGCATCTGCTCATCAAAAGATGGAAGTAAAGGCGCCTATGCCGGGAATGATATTAAAGATAAAAAAGAATGTCTCGGAAAGTATCGAGCAAGGAGAGACCGTGTTGATCCTTGAAGCCATGAAGATGGAGAACGACCTTAGGGCGCCGAGACCCGGTGTTATTAAAGAAGTTTTAGTACAAGAGGGAACCGCTGTGGAAAAGGGTGCCGTCTTATTTACTATTGAATAAAATTTTACTGTTGGAATAATTAAAACAAATTAACATTATAATAAACGGAGGTCATGTGAAAGTAAAAATTGTTACATCAGTTTTTTTCCTTTTGCTGGCATATAGTCAACTCTTAGCCGGCGGTTTCCAGTTAAACGAGCATAATGCCCGTGCAGTCGCAATGGGAGATGCTTTTACCGCCATCTCTAATGATCCATCTGCAATTTACTACAACGGCGCCGGATTGCTTCAGTTGAACGGAATAAATATTTCATTGGGTTCAACTTTAATTGCACCGGTCTTTGCTTTTAGAGGAGTTACACCTGCTG
>JBJKRP010000047.1:0-5641 GCA_046704565.1 Ignavibacteriaceae bacterium
CTACAGATGAGCCGTGGTTAAATTATACGGCAATTGCCTGTCTCGCCAACGCAAGTAGTGCATTTAAAGGATATAACGATTCACTTGCAGCAGTATGCTTAAATGCCGCGGAGAAATCATGGGACAGACAGCAAAAGGATACAACCCGAACCAGAATGGGCAGATTTGCCCGATTCTTTGGAACCGGTATGACGACTTCCGCCGCACTGCAGCTCTATATCGCCACAAAAGATAAGAAGTATGCGGATATATTTACAAAGGCATTATGGCAGGGACTTAGTAGATCCCGCGGCAGGAATATAGAGGAAGCGCTTCTTGCCGTTCCATACTTCGGTAAAGACTTTAAAGCAAAGCTTCAGCCTTATGTAGAAAGGCTTAAAGCCGAAGATGATTCGCTGCTTTTGCAAAATCCTTATGGCGTACCGATAGGATCTAGGCACTGGGGCGGAGATGATGAAGTAGTAAGTTGGGCGACAACAAATTATTATGCACACAAGGCATTCCCCGAGATAATCGGTCCGGAATATACTCTGCGTGGGATCGATTTTCTTTTCGGATGTCATCCTTATTCAAATCTTTCATTTGTTGCAGATGTGGGAACACGCTCTAAGAAAGTTATCTACGGACGCACCAGGGCAGACTTTACAAATGTTGCAGGCGGTGTAGTACCAGGTTTGCTTATGCTGCAGCCAGATTTTCTTGAGAATAAAGACGACTGGCCGTTTTTCTGGGGTGAGAATGAATGCGTTATTAGTCTTGCCGGTGAGTATATTTTTCTCGGCAATGCCGTGAAAGATTTGGTAGATCATCCCTAAGATACTTTCCTACCAACTCGAATTAAATTAAAACGATAAAGCAGCAGCTTCAATAGCTGCTGCTTTATCAATTTAAATATTTCTAAACACTAAAAAGTTTGATTTTTTTCTATTGCCTTTTAGAAGGATATTACTTATAATTGAAGCGGTTCAATAAAAAAATGACTTTTTTAAACGAAAAAGAAAATGACAGGCTATATATGCTTTAGTATTTAGAAACTGAAAGTCTTTTCGGTATGATAGAGGCTATCATGGTAGAAATGGGTGATGATGTCGTTAATGAAAAGAATAAGAGCTTGTCAGACAGTTTTAAAATATAAAATGATAGTTAATAAAATTAGGGAATAAAATTCCGTAGGGGTAAGAAACAGAAATACGATGGAGGTAAGATGTTCAATTATGTTTACTGTTTTGGAGGGGATCGTCTTCTACGAAAAACCTTAATTATGTGCTTACTTTATTCATTAAAGACATGTCCTGTTAAACTTATACTTTGGTTTTACCGTGTGCCCTGTAATTATAAAATGGAATTAGGTAAAACGCTCCGTAAAGAGCTTAGCCGTCATTATTATTATAAAGGCGTTCAAGGAGTAAAGGAAGTTCAAGAAATATGGAATTCTTTTAAGGGAAAAATTGATAACCAGGAATTTATTCAACGGGAATTATCTTTTGTCTAAAAGAAGAATTGATGGAATGAGATTATAGTTTTAGCAGGAAGATGAACTATTCTGGTAAAATGAAAAAGGTTGCGCTGCTGGTAGAAACATCCCGCGAGTTCGGAAGGCAATTAATTATCGGAGTTGCCCGTTACTCCAGGATTCATGGTCCATGGACTTTCTATAAAGAGTCAATAGACTTCAAATCTACGATTCCTAGCTTAGCACGCTGGAAGCCGGATGGGCTGATAATCCGTGATTCATTAATAACCGAAGAATTACATAAGCTAAAAATTCCGACGATAGTTGCTCTTCATTGTTCTTCCCCGCAGGGGCATATGCCCGTTATTAGGACTGATTCTATTTCCATTGCAGAAATAGCAAGTCATCATCTTATTGAAAAAGGATTAAAAAACTTTGCCTTTTGCGGCTTCAAGAATTACAACTGGTCGATAGAACGCGGAAAATATTTTTGCAAATTTAACGAAGAAGCCGGCTATGGCACCCGCGTATATACTCCGCCCGATAACGTAATGGAAAATGATTGGGAATACGAACAGCAATACTTAAGTGAATGGGTTGTTTCCCTGCCGAAGCCGGTGGGCATTTTTGCCTGCAATGATGATAGAGGGCAGCATATACTTGAGGTTTGCAAACAGAGCAATTTAAAGGTGCCTGAAGAGGTAGCGGTTATTGGTGTAGATAATGATCCATTAATTTGCGACATTAGCGACCCGCCGATGACCAGCATTGCTTTAAGCATTGAGGCAGCCGGATATGAGGCGGCGAAGCTTATGGACCAGATGATTGACGGCAAAAGAATTTCAGATAAACAGATACTCGTTACACCAAGCTATTTGGTGCAAAGACAATCGTCGGATATTCTTGCTGTAAATGATGCCGACGTAGCGCGGGCTATCCAATTTATTATAAAAAACGCGAAGAATAAAATTCTTGTTGAAGACGTGGTTAAAACTACAGGAATAAGCAAAAGTACTCTTGAGAGAAAATTCAGACGAACGATTCACAGATCGATTTATAATGAAATACAGAATGTACGTATCGATTTAATTTCTAAATTACTTCTTGAGACGGATATGTCTATTTCCCAAATAACCTCACTTTTTGATTTTACCGATGTGGAACATATCTCAAGATATTTCAAGCGAGAGAAAGGTGTCGGGCTGCGTGAATTTCGGAAATACCATAAGCCCGGTAATTCCGTTTAACATATGTATCTCACTCACAACTGAAATTAACTTCTTGGAATATGAATAATCTATGTTTAACTTAAGTATGATAAGCCCGAACGGCGTTCATAAAATGTGTCTTTAATTCATTGTTAAATAATCAGGAATATTAAAATGAAATTTTTACAGTCGCTCCTTTTTAGTTTTTTAATAATTAGCTCCAACATCTTTTCGCAGTCACTATCATTTACCACTTTTATGAACCCGGTAATTCCGGGTGACCACCCGGACTGCACTTTAACAAAGGTAGGAAACGATTTCTACACTACCGGTTCATCATTCAATCCTACGCCGGTTATTTATCATTCTACTGACCTTGTACATTGGGAAGCAGTTGCTCAGCCTGTAAGCGCTGCCTGGTCCGGTTACGGCGATGCACCGGCAGGAGGCTGCTGGGGCGGTCAGGTAGTATTTCACGAGAACAAGTGGTGGGATTTCTTTAAGTCAAACAGCGGTATGTGTTTTGTTACCGCAGATAGTGTTAAAGGACCCTGGTCCATGCCGACAGTGATGAAAACACCGGCAGGCGTTCCCGGATTAGGATATGATAATTCAATCTTTATTGATGATGATGGAAGCTGGTACTTAGTTGTTAAAAACCTGCAGGTGAATAACTGGATAGTTCAATTAGGTAATGATGGGCAGCCAAGCGGAAAGGTTTTAAACTTGACCTGGTTAAACCCGGCACCGTCGTATCCATATAGCTGGGCTGAAGGTCCGGTAATGTGGAAGCATGACGGCTATTACTTTTATGCCTTTGCAAGAGACGTTGCTGGCGGAGAATACGTAATGAGAAGCAAGACGCTTACAGACAGTGAGGCTGCCTGGACAAAGCCGGTCGGCTTTTTTAATACATCAGATCCATTAGTCTCAACAGCACTCTTCCGTAATCCGAATCATTGTTCTGCAGTTGTTACACTTAGCGACAGCACTTACTGGACTCTCCATCCATTATGGTCGAGCGGAAATAATAACGAATGGTATGGACAGGGCAGACAGGGTTTACTTAACGAAGTCTTTTATGATACGAGCGGTATGCCGCTTGCAGATTATCCGGTAAATGTTCCGAAGACCGCTCCGAAGCTACCAAGCAGCGGAATTCCCTGGATGGTTCCTCATGCGGATTTCTTTACTTCAAGTTCGCTGAACCCCGAATGGTCATTCCTGGGCTACACACCGTCGGATACATATTCACTTACAAAGCGACCGGGATGGCTTTGGCTCTCTCCCAAGACAGGCAAGCCGAATACGATTATTAAAAATGACGGCGAACATAATTACTCGCTTATAACCCGGGTAGATTTTAATCCTCAGGTTCCTGCTGATCAAGCCGGTCTCTGGATATTTAACGGCAACCAGGCAACCTATGCCAAATTGTTCAGCACGGTGGATTCTTCAGGCAAGAAAGTAATAACTTTTTCTTTTGACAAGTATTCGTATTCAAGCCCGAATACCGCCGGTGATACCGTATGGTTTAAATTAGTAAGGGAAGAACACGAGCTGACAGGTTACTGGAGTGCAGACGGATTTAATTGGGACTCTTTAGGAAGCGTTAATGCTTCGGGAATGGACGGCTTACAGCCGAATTATAATTCATGGACAGGTAACCGTCAGGGGTTGTTTGTTCAAAATAGCCCGGCTTATTTTAATTTTTATATCTATAGAGATGCTTATACTCCGATAATGGCTGAATGTCCGGCTAATCAATATGGCACCACCAGAACGACACTCCGCGGCGGCAGCGTAGTACTGGATAATATTTCCAATAACGATTGGTCTTTGTATGCCGGAGTAGAATTCGGAAATTCAATCTATCAAAAGACATGCGATTCGGTTCAGATAACTGCTTCAAGCGGTGCCAGCGGCGGTACGGTTGAAGTGTATGTGGATTCCATTGATGCCAGTACTAAAATTGCGGAGTGCAGCATCCCGAGTACGGGTTCGTGGACAACTTTTGAAACGTTCACAACAAACTTACTAAAGCCCGTTACCGGCAGTCATGATGTATATTTAAAATTTACCGGAGCCGGCAGCGACAAGCTGCTCGATCTGGAATCGTTCCAATTTATTACTCACTCTGTGCCTACTTCAGTTGGCGAATTACAAGAAACTATACCGGAGAAATTTTATTTATACCAAAACTACCCTAATCCTTTTAACCCCTCTACGGTTATCAGGTATCAAATTCCAAAAGCAGAGCACGTAACTCTAAAAGTTTATGATATACTCGGAAGAGAAGTAGCAACTCTTGTAGACAAATATCAGCAGGCAGGAATATACAGCAGGCAATACGGTGCCGACAGCCCTGAGTCTGCTACTCAAAGTATTAGCGAATCCGGTTACGCAGCAGTGCCAGCAAGCGGCGTTTATCTTTACCGGTTAAACGCCGGTGACTTTAGCGAAGCTAAGAAAATGATCTTTTTAAAATAAGATACTTATTACAGCCGTGAGCTAAGGAATTATGAATTTATCATATTTAAATATTATTAACTTTTTATATCAATGAAATTATTATTCAACAATAACAATACAGCGCTGAAGTCTTTGACTGGAACTGCCGCAATAATAGTTTCCTGCTTATTGTTTTTAAATTTTGGCTTTACCGGCGGCAGTAATAGCACTATCATAGATCATAACAAATTAGCTAAACAATACTTTAAGACGGATGCAAAATGGTACCTAAATAATATTCCTTTTTTTGAGTGTTCGGATAAGAAAATCCAAGATGTTTATTATTACAGATGGAAGCTTTACAAAGCTCACATACGCAATGTAGGACAGGACGGTTATGTAATTACAGAATTTCTTGACGACGTAAGCTGGGATAAAGATCCTTATTCTTCCCTGAACGATGCAACCGGCTTTCATATCTTTGAAGGACGCTGGTTAAAAGACAGGAAATATATTAACGGCTATATTA
>JBJKRP010000048.1:0-11463 GCA_046704565.1 Ignavibacteriaceae bacterium
ACCGAAATACAGCAGTACAGCAGTCCGTTCGGAAATCCGTTTAACGATCCAATATTAAACTTATTCCTCGGCAATCAAAATTTCAGTCAAAGAGTAAAAGAGCTTGGCTCAGGCTTTATAATCTCGCCGGACGGATATATCGTTACAAATGATCATGTAGCCGGCAACGCTGCCGAGATAACCGTTACTTTGACTGACGGTAAGAACTATAAGGCAAAGTTAATCGGCACGGACCACGCAACCGATATTTGTCTCCTGAAAATCAACGGCAAAGACCTGCCTTATGTTACGCTGGGAAATTCTGATAACATAATTATAGGCGAATGGGTAATTGCATTTGGCAACCCGTTCGGCTTATTCAACCTGAATGATAAACCAACTGTTACAGTGGGAGTTATTAGTTCGTCAGGAATGAATCTTGAGCCGATAGATAACAGGTATTATTTAAATATGCTTCAGACCGACGCCGCAATAAACGGAGGCAACAGCGGTGGACCCCTCGCAAATAGTGATGGGCAGGTGATCGGTATGAATACACTTATTTACAATCCAAACGGCGTTCAAAGCAACGTAGGTGTTGGCTTTGCCATACCTATCAACAGGATTAAAAGGATAATAACTCAACTGAAAAAATATGGGAAGGTAAATCATAATTTTAATATAGGTATAAGGATTCAGCCTATTGACGAAGCGATAGCAAGATATTATAACCTTCAAAGTACCCGAGGTGTTATGATTACTCAGGTATTACCTAACTCGCCTGCCGAAAAAGCAGGGCTAAAGGAAGGCGACATAATTTTGCAGGTAGATAATTTCTTTATAAATGACGAACAAACACTAATAGGAGTTTTCCAGCAGTTCAATGCGGGTGAGACTATATCAATTAAAATTCTTAGAGGAAACAAGACTTTAACAAAAAAAATGAAACTGGAGAAAACAACATGATAGAGAGATATACTTTGCCGGATATGGGAAAGATCTGGCAGGATGAATTTAAATTCAGTACCTGGCTTAAGATTGAAATTTTAGCTTGCGAAGCCAGGGCATCGCTTGGAGAAATACCTCAAAGAGATGTTGACGTAATTAAAGAGAAAGCAAGCTTCGATATAAAAAGAGTTCTTGAAATAGAAGAAACAACCAAGCACGATGTTATTGCATTCCTTACAAATGTAGCGGAATATGTCGGACCGGAATCCAGGCATATCCATTACGGAATGACTTCTTCGGATATTCTTGATACAACTCTTTCGTACCAGATGAAAGCTGCCGGTGAACTTTTACTGAAACGCCTGTTCGATCTGAAAAGCGTTCTTAAAGACAAAGCAATAGAGCACAAAAATACTTTATGTGTGGGCAGGTCGCACGGTATTCATGCAGAACCGACAACAATGGGATTGAAGTTTGCCTTATGGTATGAAGAAACAAAGCGGAACATTACCAGGCTTCAAAATGCAGTAAAGAACATCAGCGTAGGACAAATTTCCGGCGCGGTCGGAACTTTTGAACATCTTTCCCCGAAGGTAGAAGAATACGTTTGTGAGAAAATGGATTTAAGACCGGCGCCCGTCTCAACCCAGATTATCCAGCGTGACCGCCATGCGGAATTTATGACTGCGTTAGCTCTCACCGGCGCGACTCTTGAAAAGATTGCTCTTGAAATACGCCATCTCCAAAGAACGGAAGTACTTGAGGCTGAAGAATATTTTTCCAAGGGACAAAAGGGCTCCTCCGCTATGCCGCATAAACGTAACCCGATAGTAAGCGAAAGGATTACCGGTCTTGCCAGAATATTAAGAACCAACTCATTAGCAGCAATGGAAGACGTTGCGCTGTGGCACGAGAGAGATATTTCGCACTCTTCGGTGGAAAGGATTATCGTGCCCGATAGCTGCATCGCACTTGATTATATGCTTGATTTAATGGTAAAGCTTGTCACTAATTTATTGATTTACCCGGACAATATGATCAAGAACTTAAACCTTACAAGAGGGCTGGTTTATTCCCAGGCAGTTCTTCTTAAACTTGTCAATAAAGGGGTTTCGAGAGAAGATGCCTACAAGATAGTACAGACTGCGGCAATGGATGTTTGGGCGGACAAATCGAAGGACATGTTCACGGAATTAAGTAATTCTCAGGAAGTGAAAAAATATTTGACCGGCGAGGATTTGAAAGATGTATTCGCCAGCAAAAGAACATTAAAAAATGTTGACTATATTTTTTCCCGAAGTATTAATGCGGATTAAAAATACTTCTATTTAACATAATTATCCTTCTGAATAATGGAGTTATGGAATAATCGATTAGCTCGTCGTTTCCATTCTCCATTATTTTAATGGATTCTTAAATAATTTAATAATAAGAGGTAGGTATGAAAATTAAAAATAGCTTTTTGTTCACAGTTTTCTTTCTTCTGGCTCTTTGCCTGTCTGTAAATGCCGGAGATAAAGGCAAGACCAAGAAGCCTGAATTGAAAGTCGGAATGATGGCACCAAATTTTACTCTTCAAGATGTGTACGGTCATTCTTACACTCTATCAAAGTACAAAGGAAAAATGCCGGTAATTGTTTATTTCTATCCGAAGGCAGGCACGCCGGGATGCACAAAAGAAGCTTGCGGTATTAGAGATGATTGGGGTAAGTTCCAAAAAAGTAAAATCCAGGTTTTCGGAATCAGCGTAGATACAAAGCCTGAAATCAGGAAGTTTATTCATGATTACCATTTGAACTTTCCGCTGCTTTCCGATGCGAGCCATAAGGTCTCCAATCGATACGGCGTTTACAGCAGCCGTGGCTTTGACCAGCGCATAACGTTTATCGTTAATAAAGAAGGAAAGATTTCGGATATAATCGATGTAAAGAATATCGATGAACACGCCGCCGAGGTTTATAAGCTGGCAAAAAAGCTTTTATAATATTTTAATACAGCAAAGAGTACTGCGGCTGGAACACCATGCGCAGTGCTCTTTTCTTTTACTTTCAAATTTCTCTGTATATGATGGCGACGCAGGTTACATAGTCGCGCGAATGGCTCATGGAAATTTTCAGATTCTTGCCGTCGTTAAGAAACGAACCGACTTCTCCTTTTAGATTAACAAGCGGCAGACCGTTCGGCTCGTTATAAATTTCGATGTCCTGCCAACCTACGTCTTTATTCCAGCCTGTAGACAGCGCTTTGAAGACCGCTTCCTTAGCTGCAAATCTTGCCGCAAGATGCTGGTACTTATTTCCTTTGCCAAGGCAATAGTCAAGCTCGGTTTGTGTATACACTTTCCTTAAGAAATGATCGCCGTACTTCTCTACACTGTCTTTCACCCTGTCAATTTCAATTATATCTATTCCAATTCCAAAAACCATAAAGCTCCTTAAATTCTAAAATTCAAATTACAAATTCCAATGGCATGTTAGGATTTGGAAATTGCAATTTGAAATTTCATTTATCAATATCCTTCAGCTGCGCCCGGACCGCGCGGATCAGAGGCACCGTATATGATGCCATCGCTTGTGTCAATCATAATTCCTTCTGCCAGACCCAAAGTTCTCTCACTCCCGAATCTATACCCCATTCTAATCAGATTATTTTTTACATCAGGTGATACGGCAAACTTCTCGGAATAAATTTCATCTGGCATCCACTGGTCATGAATACGGGGCATGCCAATAGCCTGACGGATATTCATATGAAAATCTATGCAGTTCATAATCACCTGGAGAACAACGGTGATTATAGTAGAGCCTCCCGGCGAGCCTATAATTATGAAAGGCTTATTATCCTTTAACACAATTGTCGGGGTCATAGAGCTCAACATTCTCTTAAAAGGCTGAATGGAGTTTGCCTGGCTGCCAAGTAAACCGAACTGATTCGGAACACCCGGTTTGGCGCTGAAGTCATCCATTTCATTGTTCAGCAGGAACCCTGCTCCGGGTACAACTATTTTGGAACCATAAGCCGAGTTTAGAGTCGTTGTTACGCTTACGGCATTTCCTTTATCATCATAAACCGAATAGTGAGTAGTCTCATTACTTTCTCTAAAGCCCGTAAATTTCCCCGGCAGTATTTCGTTTGCCGGGATAGCACGGTCGGTAATTTTATTAAATAAGGTTTTAGCATACTGCTTTGAAGTTAAATCATCTACCGGGATTTTAACAAAATCCGGATCGCCCAGGTATTTTGTACGGTCGGCATAAACAAATTTCATTGCTTCAACCAGCTTATGAATATATTCACTGCTTCCCCAGCTATCTGCTTTGAAGCTGTAATTTTCCAGTATATTTAAAAGCTCAATCAAAGCTATTCCGCCCGAACTCGGCGGAGGCATAGAGACAATTTCATAGCCGCGGTAAGTTCCAGTTACCGGTTCCCTTTCTACCGGCTTGTAGCTCTCAAGGTCTTCCCTGGTTATATAACCTCCCAACGAACTAACCTGCTTTACCAATAAATCAGCTACTCTGCCTTTATAAAATCCGTCATCTCCTTTCGCTTCAATCTCCTTTAAAGTAGAAGCAAGATCGGGCTGCTTAAATAACTCGCCTTCTTTATACGGCTCACCGTTAATTGAGAATTTTTTGAAAGAAGCAGGGTACTTCCTAAAATCGTGAAGGTATTTCTTGAAAGACTCCGCCGTATGCTTATCGAGTATAAATCCGTTTTCAGCAAGCTCTATTGCCGGCTGAATAACTTCTGCAAGTTTCATAGTACCGTATTTATTTAAGGCAAAAATCAAACCTGCAACGCTTCCCGGTACTCCCGCAGAAGTTGTTCCATCAAGGCTTAGTTCCGGCTCAAAGTCGCCTCTCTTATCGAGAAACATATTCTTAAAAGCCTTTCCCGGAGCCTCCTCTCTGAAATCTATAGTCGTATTTTTTCCATCTTTTAAATGAATTACCATAAAGCCCCCGCCCCCGATATTTCCGGCATACGGGTAAGTAACGGCTAATGCAAACCCCGTAGCCACGGCAGCATCTACCGCATTGCCTCCCTTCTTTAAAATTTCTACGCCGACCTTTGATGCAAGTGTATTTGCACTAACCACCATTCCGTGCTTTGCCTCTACCGGCAGCTTGGCTTTTGCTTCAGACAAGCCGACAAGGATAAATAAGCAAAGTAGTATTGTTAAAGTTATTTTAGAACAGGTGTAGGTGCGCATCAACTTTGAATCCTTTGTTGGTAAGCTGTTCAATTAAAATTTTGGTAAGCTCATTTACCTGCTTAATTGAATTTTTCAGATCGTTGTACAGCTTATCGTCATAAACTATTTTACCGATATTATTATCCTTCGATTTAATTTCATCCGCAAAACCGTTTAGCTTGGTTACAAGTGAATCGGTCTTCTGAAGAACATTTTTGGCTTCGTCTATTGTTGCCGTAATATTGCTTTTGTTGGTGCTTACCAGATCCTTTGCATCGCTGGTAAGCTGGACGCTGTTATCCACCAGCTTTTTTATGTTTGATTTATTCTCTTCAGTAATAGAGTTCAATCTCCCGGTAAGCTCAGCCAGGTTTGCAATCGAGGTTCTTATGTCTTTATTCATCTTCTTATCTGTCAAATAATTATTAAGAGAATTAAGACTTACCTTCACATCTTTCAAGGTCTGGACCAGGTCGTCCTGCATAGACCCAACAAAAGCCATAACCGATGGGATATCATAATAAAAGACTCCTTTCTGAACGACACTGTAATCAAGCGGCTCCTGCGAAATACCCGGTTTAATGTCTATCTTTTTCCCGCCCATTAAATCGGTCATTGCAAGCCCGAACACAGCATCTTTTCTTAAGTCAACATTATTTGAAATCCGAGCGGCAACCAGTACTCCGTTGTTATCGACCCGGATGCTCTCAACGTTGCCTTCCCTAACGCCGTTTACCGAGATATAATCTCCGACCTCGAGACCGGAAGCATTGCTGAACCTTATCTTTAATGTCCTTTCGCTTGAAGTCAAACTGAAATTCTTTGCCCAGCCTAAGATCCATAAAAAGATTATCAACCCTGCAATAACCGTAACACCGACCTTAATTTCTGTTTTTCTTTGATCTTTCATTTTACTGCTTTCCGTTTTAAAATGGAATAAAGCATTCTGTATTCCCTGGAATCAATTGTGCTGTCCACAAGAGCTTCCTGCAGAGAATCAATAAATGTCTTCAAGGAATCTTCCGACAAATCATCTATATGCCTGACTCCAATAATATAATCCTTAATTAAAAATTGAAGAGAGTCTTTTTCGGGAGTACTTTTAACATAATCCAGATCCCTGTTTATCTGGTTTATTAAAAGGCGTTTGCTTGGATTTAAAATGACTTCATTAAACTTATGGTTAATTATATAAAGGGCAACTGCAGTCATAATTGTTAATAATGCAATCATCTTAATAAAGCAGCTTTTCTTCATGTTAAGCTTTTTCAGGAAGTCTTTCTATTAAAACTTTCTTGATCCTTTTGTTGATTACTTCTTTAACCGTAAATTTATAATTTTCCAGATGAAAAGAATAGCCCTCTTTGGGAATGTGCCCGGAATAATTTAAGATAAGACCGGCAACCGTTTCGAACTCGCCTTCCGGCAGTTGTTCGTTCAACTCAAGCAGTTCATGAAGATCATTCACGGGGATTTTACCGAGAACAAGGAAACTGCCGTCGCTTACCTTTGTTACCGGGTTCTCTTCCTTGTCATATTCGTCTCTAATCTCGCCGAGGATTTCTTCAAGAATATCTTCAAGTGTAATCAAGCCTGCGGTGCCGCCGTATTCATCAACCACAATCGCAAGGTGCAGTTTCTTTTCCTGGAACTCCCGCATCAGATCGTCTATCATCTTCATTCTCGGTACAAAGATTAACTTCCTGGCTATTGCAGGCAGTGAAAGTGATTCTCTAAGCTTGACGTTCTTTATGTAAGGAAGCAGATCCTTTGCATAAATAATTCCGCGGATGTTATCAAGATCGTTCTCATAAAGCGGTATCCTGCTGTGCCCGGTAGAGGTAAGCAAATCCAAAAGCTCATCAAACTTACAGTCAACAGGTACGCTGACTATATCTACGCGCGGCGTCATAACCTCGTGAACATGCACCGATCTGAAGCTGACTATGTTGCTAAGCAGACCGTGCTCGCCTTCAATTAAGGCACCGCGTTCACGGCTAAGATCAGCAAGCTCAGACAGTTCATCCGGCAGTATAACCGTTTTCGATTTATCAAATTTCAACTTAGACACCGATAGCCGGATAATCTCTGTCAATGCTTCAGCAACCGGGAATACCGCAACCGACAGCCAGTATAAAGGGAGAGCGACAAACTTTGCAAAGGCAATAGGCTTATTTGCCGCCCAAACCTTCGGTACCAGCTCACCAAAGATTACCAGCAGAAAGGTCAAGACGATAATCTGAATGGAAAGGATTAAATTTATTGAAAGCGAAGAAACCGCCGCCGCATCCAATGCTATCGATACGGCAACTATCGAGGCAATAACGTTTATAACGGTATTGCAGATAAGTATGGTAACAAGCAGCCTTCTTGGATATTCAAGAAGCTGCCTCAAGTATCGTTCGGTTAAAGGATTTTTATGTAGACTGTCTTTTAACTTCTTCCGGTTAAGCGAAAATAATGAAACCTCTGAACCGGAAAACAATGCAGAAAAGAATAATGATGCTATTAATAATATTACCTTGATGTGCCAATCTAACTGCAAAAATTATATCTGTCCTGCATTGTTAAACAAATTGATTAAAACGGCAAATCTTCGTTTTCTTCGGTATGAATGTCAGGCTCGCTCACGGTTCCGCCGGATTGATTTTCATCGTGAGCCTGAGATTCGCCGCCCGAAGCATCTAACGGGATAATTCTTTCGGACAAGACTTCCGTCATGTACCGCTTTATCCCTTCCTTGTCGGTATATTCCCGTTTTGTCAGCCTGCCCTCAACATAAATCTTCCTGCCTTTTTTCAGGTTCTCCTTGAAGTAATCCGAAAGGCTGAAAGATTTTATATTGTGCCAGGTAGTTTCGCTGATCCAATTTCCGTCTTTACCTTTGTAGCTATGCGTAGTAGCAATTGTAAAGGTGGTTATTGAAACATTACTCGTAGTAAATCTTGTCTCGGCATCTTTTCCTAAATTGCCGATCAACATGATTTTGTTTAATGAGAAAGCCATAACACCTCCTCTTTGAGATTATTAATATTGTACATTTTTAATTTAATAATTCTTTTCAAGAAATACCATATAAAATAAAATATTTTAAATTTTTTCCTCACTAACGCCGCTCCAAAAGATTCATCCAATTATTTCTGCTCCGTAACAATCCATGCATCCTTAAACTCGGGCATTCTCCAAAGTGCGTTCCTCTCGGTTTCCGCCTCTTCATGCGAGGGATACTCATTAGCGAGTTGAACTACATAAAGGTTTATCGCAGGATTAAAGCTTACCTTTATCTCCTCGTTAATTTTTGCTTTGCTTTTGGAAGCGAACTCATCGGCGGCTTCTTTAGTTGTAAAGGCGCCTATCTGTACAAGATAAAAAGTCGCGCCTAAGGATTGTACCTGCGGTGCTGCCTGCTGTTGAACTTCCGGCTTGGTAGTGTCTTTAGCCGGAGGAGACGGCGGCACCTGGTCAAATACATAAATGGAATCTTTTTTCGGCGCAGTTTCGGCGGTTTGCCCGTTTCCTTTTGTTGTTTGTTGAGTCGTTGAGCATGCGGCTAACGAGAGACTGAAGAGGAACAAAATCGCTGCATAAATCTTTTCAATTTTCATATTACCACCTGCCTTTTCCCGGATATCAGTTTTAGTGAAATTATTGTACGTAAACTAATTGCTGCAAAATGGAATCTTTTTTGCTTTGCAAAATAAATATTTTTTGCTTCACCAAAAAACGAATTAAAAGTAGTAGAATAATATTTATAAAAAAGGGATGGCAGCCGCCATCCCTCAAAATAAAATCAATAAAAGATATGATTAAAAGTCCCCGGCTCAAAGTATGGAAGCTTATGACTTTGTTCGTAAGCTCGCTTGGCAAGTATTAAACTACCCGGAACGGCTGCTACATCAATCATAGAAAAGTTTGAACCGAACTTAGCATTTATAGCCGCAAGGAACTGGTTAGCTACAACAGCCTGTCCCTGACTTGTAGGATGGATACCATCTAAGCTAAACAATCCGCCGGTAAGATAAGAAGTAAAGAATCTTACTCCGTTAATGACAGTTCCGCCCGCAAAATCGGCTGCTCTAACCGTGTTGAAGAACTTATTTATATTAACTAAAACAAACCTGTCGGAATATTTATTTACAACTGCGGCAATTGTTGTATTGAAATCAGCAGTTGTAGTTTTTGCAGTATTAATTTCATCCGGATCAAGTATTAAAGCATCGGGCCAGGGATTTTGAGGACTAAGCCCGAACGGTTTTGTAGTGTCTATTCCCGGCGGCAGTGCGGGATAATGATTATCCCTATAAAATTTACCGGTAGATTGGCTTACAAGAGTTGCATAGTCGCTTCCAGGCAAAGTAATTAAAACCTGTCCTGTTAACAAAGCTGTTGAATCGGCAATGCCTGTTCCTAACGCCTTCTCTCCATGCTTTTGATAGATTAAACCGGGCACACCCAAAGGTTTAAATAAAGCCCATGGAATCTGCATCGCCATTACCGGACCGACAGTTGTAAAGAATGGGATGGAAGTTACATCAGGAATATTTGCAATTGCAACCTTGCAATTTAGTGATGCAACACTGTCTCCCAATTGTGAAAATAAAGCATTAAAGGTTCCGGAATTTGTAGGCTCTGACGGTGAAGTGCCCCCGGTTATTGCGTAAAGCAGTACGTCGTTGTTTCCAATCCATAATGTAAGAAACGTGGGGTTGAGTGATTTTGCCTGCTGAAACTGAGTGCCTAAGTTTCTTAATATCAGATTAAAAAAGACAACTGGGTGTCCGTTTAGACCAAGAGCACAATTTTCTGAATTCGTCGCATTCAAAACATCGTAAACAAGAGCATCGGGAACGCCTAAGTTATTATAGGCTCCCTTATATCCCAAATTTGTTGGAACTCCTGAACTTGAATCTGTACCGATTACAATTTCACCCTTATCTAGATTAACGGACTTGATGTACATTCTTCCGCCAATACCGGGATCTGAGATTGTCGGGATTGCATAATTCGCATTAACTTGTTTTGCCATCTGGGCGCCAAATGCATACATCTGTGCATCTTCATACAAAGCATCCGATTGATAGCCGGCTGTTAAGCTGTTACCGATGCTTACTAAACGAGTAAAATCAACTTTGCCGTTTGCGGGTGATGGTGCTGTTAATTCTGTTCTATCCTGGCATCCTGAAAAAATCAGGAGAAGAATTATCGAAGATAAAATTAAATATAAAAGCTTTTTCATTTCAAACTCTCTCCTTCCTTAAAATCCATAGGTTATATCTAACGAAACCAAATTGGCATATGAATTATAAGTTCCGTCAAAAGAATTTGCTTTAGCTCCTTCCGGTACTACCGCACCTGTTGTATAATCTTCCCTCGAATTGGTAACGGTAACCTGATTATTTCTTATAAATAAATAGGAGGCGTCTATACGCAGATTATTTGCAAGCTTGTATCCTGCGCCAAAGCTCAATCCAATCCTATTAGCTTCAGGCAAGGACGGGCTTATGTATTCATCTTTAACAGGACTCTTATCAAAATAAATTCCTGCACGAACATCCAGATCTTTCAGCAAATTATATTCGGCTCCGAGTCTTAAAATATATGTATTATCATACATTCTCGGGCTTGAAACAGTCTCCTTCGGAGTAGAGAAATTTATTGTAAGCGTATCGTAGCTTGACCAGCCGACGTATTGGAAATCGAAGCTTACCAATAATTTTGGCATTACACGGTACGCCGCTCCAACTGCAAGGTTAAATGGAGTTGTTAAGTCAGCCGATACGTTTCCGTTAGGAAGCATTGATGCGAACTGTGATGGACCTTGAGTTGTTGCAGTCCCGGTGAATTTATACTTAACAATGCTGTGGAAGGAAGCTCCGAATGATAAATCCTCATTCGGCTTATACATTATTCCAAGGTTATAGCCCCAGGCTGAATTGTCTTTTCCGTCAAGCGAGGTATATGCATCCTGGTTAAATGGTGCAGGAGAACCCGGTCCAAGAGCCAATGGAGTCTTTTGCGAAATCTTCACATTCGCAAAGCTGTAAACTAATCCCGCGCTTACCGAAAGCTGATCATTTATTTTGTATGCCGCTACCGGCGAGATCGTAAATACCTGCAGGCTTGTCTCAATTGCCAGGTATTTACCGACCCAGTTCTGATCCCACTGAGAGCCTAATCCGAAAGGACTTGTAAATCCGAGTCCGAAAGCCCAATCTTCATTGTACCTGTATGTTGCAAAAAAGTGAGTAGGGAAAAAGCTTTGTTTTTTTGCATCGTATTCGGTTACGGCGGGTGTAACACCTCTAAATGCAAAGACTGGTGCAATCAAAGTTGAACCC
>JBJKRP010000049.1:0-7464 GCA_046704565.1 Ignavibacteriaceae bacterium
ATATAATACTAAGTCAATAACTCAGCAGCAGTGGGATGACGTGTTGGCGAAGTTTGACATTGCAAGCGCACAGCTAAATTCTGCCAAAGAAAATTTAGAGAAGATTAAAAACCTTGCACGACCTGAAGAGATCAAACAAGCGAAAGCGAACCTTGACGGCAGAGTTGCTGCGGTTAATCTTCTGAAAAAAAATATCAGCGACTCTTATGTTACAGCACCGATTGGCGGCTTTGTAGTAAAGAAGTTTGTTGAGGCTGGCGAGAGTGTCGCACCGCTTTCTTCTCTTGTTATGATTTCAAATTTGAATTACGTTGACCTTATAATTTATATCCCCGAAACAGAGCTTGGAAAAGTCAACCTGGGTCAGGATGCTGATGTTAGTGTTGATACGTTTCCGGATAAAGTCTTTCACGGCAAGGTAATTTATATATCACCGGATGCCGAGTTTACGCCCAAAAATATTCAGACTAAAGACGAGAGAACAAAGCTTGTTTATGCGGTTAAGATCCATATCCATAACCCGCAGTTTGATTTGAAAGACGGAATGCCGGCTGATGCGGCAATAAACTTTTAACCCGATTTTGTAATTATGCAGTATTGCAATAAATAGGAATATGGAAGCGATTAGAGTAAACGAAATAGTAAAAGATTACGGTGAAGTAAGAGCATTGAAAGGTATTTCCTTCGATGTTAAAGAAGCAGAAATGTTCGGGTTAGTAGGACCTGACGGCGCAGGAAAAACCACTACTATCCGCGTGCTTTGCGGGCTGCTTATTCCCGGCTCGGGCTCAGCGGAGCTGTTCGGATTTGATTTAGTGAAAGACAAGATTAAAATCCAGAGACAAATCGGTTATCTTTCGCAGAAGTTCAGTCTTTACGGGGACCTTACGATTGATGAGAATATCGAGTTCTTTGCCGATCTCCATGGTGTTAAAGATTATCAGAACAGAAGGAATGAACTGCTTGAGTTTACCAGGCTAACGCCGTTCCGCAGCCGGCTCGCAGATAATCTATCCGGAGGCATGAAGCAGAAGCTTGCTCTTGCCTGCACGCTTATACACAAGCCCAAAATTATTTTCCTTGACGAGCCTACTACAGGCGTTGATCCGGTTTCCCGAAGAGACTTCTGGAAAATCTTATCCAACCTGCAGAAGGATGGGGTGACAATCGTTATGTCTACTCCATATCTTGATGAAGCAGAAAGATGTAACCGTGTTGCGCTGCTGAACGAAGGAAAGGTTCTCAGCTTCGATACTCCGCAAAATATAAAGGCGTCAATTAAAAAGTTGAATGTAGAAATTGTCTGTTCGCCGATTATAAAGGCATATAAGCTGCTAAAGGAAAGAAGCGGATTTGAAGCGCAGATGTTCGGCGACAGATTAAATGTAGCGCTTGATGATTACAAAAAAGATTTTGAAATAATTGAAAGGCTCTTTGCGGAAAACGGTATTCAATTAATAGACAATAGGATTATCCCGACATCGCTCGAAAATGTATTTATACACCTGATAGGCGAGGCGAAGAGCCAAACGACTTAATGAACAATATTTACAAACTCCAATTGAATGTTTAAGGATTTAGCATGAAGAAAATTATTCTGGTACTTCTTATCCCGGCAGCGTGTCTCTTTGCCCAGGTTAAGAAACTGACTTTAAAGCAAAGCCGGGAAATTGGCATGAGGAACAGCAAGGAATTAAAGATTTCCCATTCGAAATTATTAAGTGCATCTGCACAGGTAACTGCGGCGGATTCATATTTGCTGCCCCAGCTAAATTTTTCTGCGGGCTACATGCGGTTAAGCAATATACCGGCGTTCACTGTCTTCATACCTCCGCTGATCCCGAAACCGATAACAATTTCTCCTGTTATACTTGACGACTGGACAATGAAGCTGTCATTACAGCAGCCGCTGTTTACAGGCTTCAGGCTTACCTCCTTGAGCAGCGCGGCAAAGTATAATTATGAAGCTGCCGAGTCCGATTTCGGCAATGATAAAAATGTTGAAGCGCTTAAAATTCAGAGCGCTTTTTGGAATTATTACAAAGCGCAGCAGAATGACAAAGTACTTGATGAGAATCTCCAGCAGATAAAACAGCATCTGGACGATACAAGGAACTTTGAAGCTAACGGTCTCGCAACTAAGAATGACTTGCTGAAGCTTGAAGTGCAGTATTCGTCAACCAAGCTTCAGAAGATCGAAGCTGATAATAATCTTGATATTGCAAGGATGACGTTCAATCAGATAATTGGACTTCCCCTGGATGCCGCGACGGAAACTGAAGCGGGAGAATTTTCAACGCAAAAAATTAATTATAATCCGGGAGAGTTATTAAGCGAAGCTAACAGCAGCAGGGGCGAACTGAAATCTCTTCAGTACAGAGTAGAAGCAAGCAATAAAAGTATTAGTGCAGCCAGATCGACTTGGTTCCCATCTCTTTACCTCGTAGGCGATTATTATTACAGCAAGCCTAACCCCCGTTACCTGCCCGCTGTGAACGAATTTAAAAACACCTGGGATGTCGGCGTACAGTTGAGCTGGTCACTATGGAACTGGGGTTATACTTCGTCTCAAACCACTATCGCCGAGCAGAATAAAATTCAGGCGGAGACCTCGCTTTCCGAAATGAAAGATGCAGTCGAGATTGAGGTCTATCAGGATTATCTTACTTTCAAACGTGCCTACGATAAAGTAAATGTCGCCGGGCTCGGTGTTAAACAGGCAGAAGAAAATTACCGGATGATAAAAGAGAAATATAATACACAAGTTGCATCCAGTACCGATTTAATCGACGCGGAAACGGCTTTGCTTTCAGCTAAGACAAACTATGTTAATTCGCTCGTTGATTATGAACTTGCGAAAGTACGGCTTGATAAATCTATCGGCAAGAAAATTTATTAATATTTATGAATTCAATCGAAGTAAATAAGCTTACAAAAAAGTTCGGAAGCTTTACGGCTGTAAATGAAATTTCATTCAACGTAAAGCAAGGCGAGATATTCGGTTTTCTCGGTGCAAACGGCGCAGGCAAATCAACGGCAATACGGATGCTTTGCGGAATCCTGGAACCGACATCCGGTGATGCAATTGTCGGCGGGTTCAGCGTAATGAATCAATCTGACAAAGTTAAAACCCAGATAGGCTATATGTCCCAGAAATTCTCGTTGTATAATGATCTTACCGTTGAAGAGAATATAAATTTTTACGGCGGAGTATATGGTCTTTATAATAACAAGCTTGCCGAAAGAAAAAAATGGGTGTTAAAGGTTGCTTACCTTGAAGGCAAGGAAAAGCTGCTTACCGCTTCCTTGCCAGGTGGAATAAAGCAGAGGCTTGCGCTGGCTATTGCGGTTATACATGAGCCTAAAATTGTTTTCCTTGATGAGCCTACGGGAGGTGTCGACCCGATCTCAAGAAGAAATTTCTGGGATTTAATTAATGAGCTATCGCAAAGCGGCGTTACTGTTTTTGTTACCACGCACTACCTTGATGAGGCGGAGTTCTGCAATACAATCACTCTTATAAATGCCGGCAACATTATTGCAAGAGGAAGCTCAAAAGAACTGAAGACAAAGTATTTGACTAATACAATCCTCGAAGTCGAATGCAGCAGGGTTGTTGATGCTCTCGATATTCTATCAAAGGAAAAGTGGGTCGAGGAAACCACCATCTTCGGGAACTTTATTCATGCAAGCGTAAAGGACGAAGGCGAAGGCAGGAAGTTAATCCGGAAAGTTCTGTCTGATGAGAATTCAATTAACATTAAAAGAATAGACAAGATTGTACCGACACTTGAAGACGTATTTATTTACCTGTTAGAAAAGGATACAAAGAAAAATGCTGACCAGAATTAAAGCAGTTGCCAAAAAAGAAATAAGGCAGCTTAAAAGAGATAAGAGGATGCTTTACGTCCTTTTCATTTTTCCTATTATCCTGTTAGTTCTTTTCGGATATGCAATAAACTTCGACGTCCATCATATAAAAATGGTCGTTTATGATCAGGACAAATCTTTCGACAGCAGGAACCTGATCAACACATTAACGAGCTCCGATTACTTTGACCTGGTCGGATACATAAATGATGAGAGCAAAATAAAAGATATTCTCGATACAAAAAAAGCGCAGTGTGTTATTGTTTTCCCAAGGGATATGTCTAAGAAACTGTATTCAAACCAGAATGCGCCCATACAAATTCTTATCGATGGTGTAGATGCAAATACTGCTTCGCTAATTAACGGCTACTTAACGCTTGCTGTCGCGTCGTACTCTCAAAAAGTACAAAGTGAAATACTTTCCTTAAGCGGAAGGAAAGCTTACGTGCCGATTGACGTCCACCCATCTTTCTGGTTTAACCCGGAACTCGTTTCGTCAATCTTCCTGATCCCCGGATTAATAGTGATGATATTAATAATTACCGCCGTAGTTTCCATCTCACTTTCAATTGTAAGAGAGAAAGAGAGAGGTACTGTCGAGCAGCTAAATGTATCTCCTCTTAGCTCGCTCGAGATGCTGATCGGGAAAACAATCCCTTACGTAATTATTTCTTTGATAATTGCAGCCTTCATTTTGGTTGCCGGTTATATCCTTTTCGGAATAACAATAAAGGGAAGCATCATACTTTTATTTTTTACCATGCTCTTGTTCCTCTTTGCATCTCTGAATCTTGGTATATTGGTATCGAGTATTGCGGATACGCAGCAGGTTGCCTTTCAGTTGGCAACGCTGGTTTCAATGCTTCCGTCAATGCTTTTATCCGGTTTTGTTTTCCCTATAGAGAGCATGCCAATAGCAGTACAATATATAACCAATATTACACCAGCAAAATTCTTTATGATTATTTTGAGAGATATTATGCTGAAAGGAGTTGGGATTGGAGCCTTCTGGCAGCAGGTAGTTTACCTTATTATCTTTTCTTTGATTTTACTCGTGCTTTCAACTTTAATTAATAAGCGTTCAAGGATTGCTTAACGGTAATTACCATGATAAAGATATTTGCAATACTTATGTTGTCAACCTTAATTTCTTCCTCGAAAGTAAAACTCTGTGTTGAAGTGAAAAATGTTCAACCGGGAAAGGGGAGTGTTGTCGCAGATGTTTTTCACGGTAAGAATAATTTCTTGAAAAATCATCTCCTGGAAAAAACTGTTAAGGCAGACAGCAGCATAATAAACTTTATCTTTAAAATTCCAGCCGGCGAATATGTTGTAGCGGCTTATCAGGACCTAAACAACGACAAAAAATTAGATAAAGGAATATTTTCCATCCCCACCGAGCCCTATGGATTCAGTAATAACTACAGACCGTTCATGTCAGCGCCGAAATATAAGGGCTGCAAATTTTGGCTGGCAGGAGATACGGTTATAACGATAAACTTAAAATAACAAGCACTATGCACTGTTGAGAATAAGATAGCAAGAGAAATTTATGAAAATAATTTTAAGCATAATCATAAAAGAGTTCCTCCAATTGAAAAGAGATCCGAGGCTGTTCGGTATAGTTTTTATCGCACCTGTATTGCAGTTAATTATTCTCGGTTACGCAGCCAACATGGATGTCAACACTGTGCACACAGCCGTCTTTGATCAGGATAAATCGGTGACCAGCCGGGATTTCATTCAAAGGTTTGAGCATTCCGGCTATTTTAAAGTTGACGATTACGTTGACAATTACGAACAGGTTAATAAGGATATTAACGATAATAAGGTTTTGTGGGCGCTCGTTATTCCAAAAGATTTTGAGAAGGATATCAACAGGATGCAGCCTGCCCCGGTGCAGGCAATTTTTGATGGCTCCGATGGAAACAAAGCCTCAATTGCAATGGGATATGTTCAGGGAATAGTATCGAATTATTCAAAGAACATTTTGTTACAGTTGGCTGACAGAACCGGAAGAAAAATTCCCGTTGCCGGAAATCTTGTTCCCGATGTGCGTGTTTGGTATAATCCCGAGTTAAAGACAAGAGTATTTATGGTGCCGAGCATTACGGGTTTAATCCTTGCTATCATTACCACAATTTTAATGTCGATGGCAATAGTTAAAGAACGCGAAGTCGGGACCCTTGAACAATTGATAGTTACGCCGATAAAGCCGATCCAGCTTATAATCGGCAAGATGATCCCTTTTATAATTTTAGGTTTTGTGGATGCGCTGATCGTGCTCGGGGTAATGGTCTTCTGGTTTGGTATCGGGATACGCGGAAGCTTCATTTTCCTTTTGGCGGCGGCGTTTATTTTTGTACTTTCTACACTCGGTATAGGGCTTTTTATATCTACAATATCAAAGACGCAGCAGCAGGCTATGATGGTTGCTCAGTTCGGGATTATGATGCCGATGCTGTATCTGTCCGGCTTTGCTTTCCCGATAGAGAATATGCCGCCGATACTCCAATACATCTCTTACCTTGTTCCTGTAAGATATTTTATCACCATACTTCGCGCAGTAATATTAAAAGGAGCTTCATTTATGGAACTGCTGCCGCAATTCCTAATACTCCTTTCTATTGGAGTTGTGATTCTCTTTGCCAGTGCTTTGAGATTTAGGAAGAGATTGGAATAGGCTGTCGTTATGTTAAATAAAACAATTGTTTAAAATATTTTCCCACGCTTGAATTCTTTTAAAAAGAAATTTTGAGGGATAAAATTTTCCGTGTATTTTTGAGTACCTAAATTGACGGGAAAGGAAAATATATGGGATTCAGTCTGCTTCCGAAAGAATTTGAATTCTTTGATATGTTCGATAAGCTAACAGGCGAATGTATTACTGCCTCAAAATCTTTGTTGGATATAGTAGATAAAGTCAGCTTCAAAGACAGCGATGTACAAAGGATAAAAGACATCGAGCTTGCCGCAGATAAAATTACATATGAGATTTTTGAAAAGCTTAACAAGACTTTCATTACGCCGTTAGATAGGGAAGATATCCACTCGCTTGCACATGAACTGGACAGTATAATAGACCTGATACTTAAGCTTTCCAACATGATGAAGATGTATAACGTTGATAAGATAAACAAAAAGTTTGTTGAAGTTCTTAAGTTAATAGACAACTCAATTTATTCCATTACGATGGCTGTAAAGGGACTGCGTAATAACAAAAAAAGTGATAAGTCCATACGCGAACATTATGACGAAGTAGACCGACTTGAAGGTCTCGGCGATCAGCTAAGGAACGAAGCCATCGCAGAGTTGTTCAGTGGGAACTACGAAGCAATTTATATAATGAAATGGAAAGATATTTTTCAGACATCGGAGAGAATACTAGACCAATGCGATGATGTCGGTAAAATAATAGAAACTATAATTGTTAAGCAGGCGTAACCGTGACTGCTGCAATTGTCCTTCTTATCTTGCTGGCGTTAACGTTTGATTTTCTCAACGGCTTCCATGATTCCGCCAATTCGGTTGCTACTGTTGTTTCAACAAAGGTTCTTTCTCCCAAATTGGCAGTCGTCTGGGCTGCATTTTTTA
>JBJKRP010000050.1:0-20876 GCA_046704565.1 Ignavibacteriaceae bacterium
CTTCTAATCGTTCTCGGCGTTATTATAGTTGGTATCGCAATAGTAGTCGGTATTAATTTATTTAATGCTAATGCCATTTCATCTAACAAAGATGCAGTCACGTCAGATTTGCAAAACCTTGGAGCAATGGCACATCAATTTTATGTTAAACCTCAGGCAATGGGTGGCGGTGGCAATTCATTTGCAAATTTTGCAATTCCTACTGGTCTCGGGTCTAATGCAAACGGGACATATACAATACAAACAGCTGGAAGCTCGTCTTCAATTGAATTTAAAGGAGTTGGAGCTCAGCCAAATGTGACTTTATATTTATTGTGTCAAGTTCCACCATTGCAAGATTCATTAAAGACTGCACCTTAATATTAACTTATTGAAAATATATAATAGGCTAGTAAATAACCATTTGCTAGCCTTTTTATTTACTGCAAAGACGCAGCCTTTGGCGGTGGATAGTTGGCGGCAGGTTGTAGGCAGCAGGAAAAATCAACAGATTTATCTGCATCAGGCAGACGACAAACCACTTGCAACATAAAAACAGTTCTTTGATAATTTGAGGGGGAGGCAATGCCGGCGGTTGGTTGCGGGCTGTAGACGGTAGGCTGTGGGTGTCTGGAGACAAACAACCAACAAACTACAGACAACAAACAAAGTGGAAGCATATTGTTTATTTATTTTTTATATTTAGCATAAATATTTTTAAGGAAACAATATGAGCGACTTAGCAAGAAAATATGCCGATAAGGCTCTTTTACTTCCACGTGAAGACAGGGCGGAGTTAGTTTATAAGCTTTTGGAAAGTCTAAATGTTCCGTTTCAAAAAGATATAAATGAAGCCTGGATAGAAGAGGCTGAAAGAAGATTAAAGGAATTGGATGAAGGTAAAGTAGAAGCAGTAGACGGCGAGCAAGTTTTTAGAGAAATCAGAAAACGGATTTCACGATGAAATATACATTTCATCCTGAAGCTCGTTCGGAGTTGAATCAAGCTGTAGACTTTTATGAAAGCCAGCTAACTAAACTCGGCTCGGAATTTCTCGATGAAGTTTATTCTACAATTCAACTTATAAATGAATTCCCCGCAGCTTTCCCAAAACATTCTGCTCATACCCGAAAGTGTTTAGTAAACAGGTTTCCTTTTTGTATTATTTATCAAATCAAAACTGATGAAATATTTATCGCGGCTGTTGCACACTTATCAAGAAAGCCGGGCTACTGGAGGAAAAGAATACTCTAAAAAAGTTTTTTTCACATAGTGCCGCATAGCAGCGACTATGTCAATGACTTTGCCAGGCAATTTGAGGGGGAGCCAATGCTGGTAGTCCTCCTTCGCTAAAGTTTAATATACGTAGCCTCTGGCGAAGTATAGCTGCGGAGGATATATTGGAGGTAGGTTCTGGGTGGTTGGTAGACACCCACAACCTACAGATAACAACCAAAGTAGAAGTATATTGTTTATTTATTTATTAAATTAGTTCGTTCAAAAACAACTTTGATAAAAATAATTGGCATTGAGAATTATGAATGATAAGGATTTCATATTGCAGAAAATAAAAAAATCTATTCATGCAATAGAGCCGGATGCAACAGTAATTTTATACGGCTCTTATGCAAGAGGGACATTTACTGCAGATTCCGATATAGATGTTCTAATTCTCCTGGAAAAAGATTCTGTAACAAGATTTGATGAGAAGAAAATAAAGTATCCTTTATATGAAATAGAATTTGAAACAGGTACAATAATAAGTCCCTTAGTTTTAACCAGGAAGGATTGGGAAAACAAACATAGAATTACTCCCTTTTACGAGAATGTAGTTGCAGAAGGGCAAATAATATGATTGAAGCTTGGAGAATAAAAGATATTGTAAAAAAGATCGTTGAAGGGTTTAAGCCGGAAAGAATAATCCTGTTTGGTTCTTACGCTTCCGGTAACCCGGATGAAGACAGCGACCTTGATTTATTAATAATTAAAGAATCCAATCAGCCCCGATACCGGCGATCGATTGAAATTCGCAAATCCTTAATAGGAAGTAATATTCCAATGGACATACTTGTCTATACTACTGAAGAGTTCGAGCAAGAAAAAGATGAAAAGTATTCCTTCATAAATGAGGCAATTAGATCATCGATAATTCTATATGAACGAGTCAATTGAAAAAATAAAAGAATGGATATTTAAAGCTGATCACGATTTGGGAACTGCTAAATTAATAGACAATGAGGTCTAATATGGAAAATTATTTGCATAGAATAACTATGGACCCTGATATATGTCATGGTAAGCCTGTAGTACGCCGGATGAGATATCCTGTGGAAATGATACTTGATCTTCTTTCTGCAGGAATGACTTATGAAGAAATAATAGCTGATTATCCGGCGATTACGATAGAAGATATTCAGGCGTGCCTGCAATTTGCAACTAAGCTAACGAAAGTGAAATCTATTCGTTCTGTTGTATGAAGATGATAATAGATGCTCAATTACCTTTCCAGTTGACTTATTTATTAAGGCAGCAAGGCTGCGAAGTAATTCATACGGATGACCTTCCAAATAAGGAACGGACATCAGATGATGAAATTCGAAATAGAGCCCGGCAGGAAGGGAGAATTGTTGTATCAAAGGACCTGGACTTTTTAAATTCTTACTATCTTAAAAATGACCCTGAAAGATTACTAATAATTACAACCGGAAATATAAAAAATAAAATTCTATTTAAGCTTATACTTGATAATTTAAAAAGAATAGCTTTTTGCAGAACATAACCTCGTTGAACTATCTAATTATGAAATTATAGGGCATGAAAAATAAGCAGCATTCTTTATGATCGAATTTAAGTTTACAGCGGAAAAATTAAACGGACAGATTTTATTTTAATATATGAATGCTAAATTAAAAATATTGAAAGACTTAAAACATCAGCTTGAGAAAAAAAGTACAAAACAGATTTTGGATGTTATTCTTTTCGGCTCCCAGGTAAACGGTGAAATTAAAGAAAATTCAGATTTTGATGTTCTTATAGTTCTTAATGACGCTTACAATAAAATTGATGAAAACAACATTTTAGACATCTGTTATGATATAGACTTAAAATATGATATTCTGATCGACGTTCATATCATATCAAAGTCAGAAATAAATTCCCTAAGAGGAAGGCAAGCAATTTACTCGAACGCTCTATTAAACGGAGTATATGCTTGACGCTGAAAGACGAAGATAGAATCATGCTAATCAAATACAGGCTTGAACAGGCAGATGAAACAATAAATGACGTTCAATTACTTATTGACAATAACAGATTCCGTTCGGCTATCAATAGGATTTATTACGGTATGTTTTATTCGATGCTTGCGTTGGCAATAGCCTATAAATATGAGACGTCAAAGCATGCTCAAATTATTGGATGGTTTAACAAGAACTTTATTCATGAAGAAAGGTTAGACCAAAGATTCGGAAAAATTATAAACAAAGCATTTAACAAGCGGACTAAAAGCGATTATGATACTTTCGTTGAAATTGACAAAGAAACTATCTTGGAAATGTTTACTGAAATGAAAGAATTTATAAGTGAAATTAAAAACTTTCTGAAACGCTCTAAGTTTGTTTAAAGGTCTAAATAAACTATTTTATGATCGAATTTAAATTTACAGCAGAAAAATTAAACGGACAGCTTATAAGCGGTACTCTTTCCTCAAGAAATTCTACTGAAGGGAAAAAAAGAATATACAGCCTTGCCCAGAAGAATCAGCTTAAAGTAAAAAGGATTGAGAAAAAATCCACATATCTTTACCGGGTTAGAAAGGGAGGGGAAAAACCCATAAACGGAGAGCAGAAGGCTTATTCAAAAAAAGAGGTAGAGGACGCGCTTGCAAGGTTGGGTTATGATGTGCTTTCCGTTAATAAAAAGCTAATCGATCTTCATTTTAATCCGCCCACTGCTGAAATAGTTACCTTCGTTAAGATAAGTGCAGAACTGCTTGAGCAAAAGTTACCCTACAGTGAAATTCTAACTCTATTAATTAATGATACGCAGAACAAGACTCTAAAGGATACTCTTAAAGAAATAAATAATGAGCTTAAGAAAGGAGCAGACAGCGAAGCTACCTTCTTGAAATATCAATCGGTGTTCGGCAAGTTTACTGCGTACATGCTTGGTCTGGCATCCAAAAGCGGCAACATGACCGAGATATACAGGGCAACTGCGAAGTTCCTTGAGAGACAGCAGGAGTTTAAAAAGAATCTGCGGAGCGCCCTTATTACGCCGCTGATTACTCTTTTTGTTCTATTTATAGCAGTGCTGTTTTACGTTGTGGATATATTTCCCGCAACTGCTAAACTTTTCGTGAGGTTTAATATTCCCTTGCCTCCTATGACGGCTTTTACTTTAAAGATGAGCGATTTTATAATGAACAACATGCTGCTCTTAACAGCAGCCGTAGTTATTCCCTTAGTTTTGTTCTGGAGATTTGCAAAGACAAAAAGAGGCGGCTATTTAGTTGATAAATGGCTTCTGAAAATTCCTGTCATAGGCTCATTAATTCATAAAACAGTAATTGAGGTTTACTGTCGTGTCTTTTATACTTTATACAGCGGCTCCGCAGAAAGCATAGAGCCTATAAGAATCGCCGCCGAAGCAGCCGGCAACAGGTATTTTGAAGACAGGATAAAGAATGTGGCTATCCCATTAATGGTTAAGAAGGGCACCGGTATTACGGACGCATTTGAGGCAAGCGGCGTATTTACCGATACGGCAATTTCAAGACTTCACTCGGGCGAGGAATCCGGTACCATAAAGAATACGTCGCTTCAGATTGCAAACTACTATGAGAGTGAAACGGTGTACAGGCTAAAGAATTTTATCGAGCTTATTCAGGTATTTATAGCGATGATTATAATGGTAGTCATGATTCTCCTTACTTTGGTTTCTGCGGAAACAGCGACAATACATCCGAAAGTTCCGGGCGAGGCGAACAGAATAAATATTGAACAGCAGTATTTTGGCAATAGGGTTTAAATTGATTATATAACATCTATAAAAATTATCATCATAAGATGAGCAGCAGAATAACAAATAATGAAGAATTAAATCTTCTGCTTCCAAAGCTGGAAAGAAGAATAAGAGAATCACTGGGAGACAAGGTAAGGCAAATAATTCTTTACGGCTCTTATGCGCGCGGCGATTATGATAATGAATCGGATGTAGATATTATGGTAGTTGTTGACGATGAGAATCTTACCTACTATAGAAAGCTGAGGAACGAGATCGTTTCTGATTTCTTTGCCGAAACCGGATTCTTATTTTCGATTGCTGTAGATAGTTTTAAGACTTTTTCTGACTACAAGGATATAATACCTTTTTTTGGAAATGTAGTTAGTGAGGGGAAAATAATTTATGGATGAATTAAAAGTTAATTTGGCGAAGTCCCGGTTTGATAGGGCAAAAGAAGAATTTAATATTGCCAAAATCTTATTTGACACCGGTCATTACGGTGGTTCAATAAGCAGTTCTTATTACTCTATCTTCTATTCTGTTAGAAGTGTATTTGCATTTGAAAGAATTGATAGTAAAAGGCACACTGGAGTAATTCATTTGTTTTCAGAAAACTTTGTCAAAGCCGGATTAATCAAGAATGAATTACAAATAATACTTTCTAACTCATTTCAAATAAGAGTTGAAAGCGATTACAAAGATTTTTATGTCGTAAGTAAGGAAGAATCTATAAAGCAGCTAAACAATGCTGAATTTTTTCTCAACGAAATAAAGAATTTTGTTAAGACTCATTATCAAGTAGAGCTTTAATATATTAAATTGATGAAGAGATTTTTTGGTGAAAGAATTATTGCATGATTGATACCAATCTTGAAATGACAGATAAAATCGGTTATCTCCTTTTTAAAAAGGGAATAATTGATGCGGCTATGCTTGAAAAGGCATTGAACGCTAAAGCGAATGACAAGAGCAAAATCAAGCGCAACCTGGCTCAGATACTTGTTCAGGATTTTCATTATGACCACGATACTATCTTTAGAGAAGTTGCTATTCTCTATGCCTTCAGGGAACTGGATATACTTCTTGACGAAATGCCGCAGGAGAAGCTAAATGCGATAAAAGGAATGATTAACGGCGCGGGCGATCAGCTAAAGAACGAGATGCTTGAGCATAAGGTTATCCCTTTCTCTTATGATGAGCGCATTAAAGATAAATTGATTATTGCCGCTATCGATCCTACCGACAGGAACATTCCGAAGATTGCCTTCGGGCTTAATGCCAAGAAATACGAAGTCATCTTCATTAGGAAAAAAGATTATGAGAAATTAATCCAGATAATCCTTCCCCCGGAAAATGTTTATTTGAAAATGATGGAGGAAGCCGCTCCGGAATTTCAGATGGACCAAATTGAAAAAGACGATACCGCACTGGATGAAGAGGCGCTCGATGCTGAAATAAACAAGAGTGCGCTTATCAACCTGGTAGAGGGTGCTCTTGTTGAGGGCGTACGCAAAGGTGCAAGCGACGTTCATTTCGTCCCGAAGTCAGGCAATAAAACAGAAATTCTTTTCCGTGTAGATGGTAACCTGCAGCTTTGGCACATTCAGGAAAGCACTTTGCCTGAAGCTGTAATAGCAGTTGTTAAAGACAGGTCAAAAGGAATGGACAGGTTTGAACGCGAAAGAGCACAGGACGGTTTTATCCAGAGAGAAATAGATGGGCACATAATCCGCTTCCGTGTCTCAGTTCTTCCAATGGTTGGAACAGAATTGAAGAACAAATTTGAAAGTGTGGTTATAAGAATTCTGGATGATAGGAAGGTTATAAAGGATCTTGAAAAACTTGGTTTATCAGGGTACGCAAGGGATGCGTTTACAAAAGCAATCAGCCAGCCGCAAGGAATGGTAATACTTACAGGACCGACGGGAAGCGGCAAAAGTACAACATTGGTCGCCGCTTTGTACCAGGTAATTGATCCAACGGTCAATGTACTTACGGTTGAGGATCCGGTTGAATACGTAATAGAAGGCGCAAGGCAGTTGAAGATAGGCTACAGGATGAATTTTGAGCAGGCTATCCGTTCTATACTGCGGCATGATCCTGATATTGTTCTGGTCGGCGAGATGAGAGACCGCGAGACCGCTGAGATTGCAATTAAGCTTGCAAATACGGGTCATCTTACGTTTTCAACACTCCACACTAATGATGCTGCAAGCGCCGTAGCGCGTTTATATAAGATGGGCATTGAGCCGTTTTTAATCGCTTATGCTATTAATATAATAGTAGCGCAAAGATTAATACGCAGGCTGTGTCCCGATTGCAAAAAGAAAGTAGTAAACTTTGATGAGACTGTAATGAGTGCAGCGGGACTGAATATTGCCGAGTGGCGCAATTATAAGGTGTACGAAGCCAAAGGCTGCGATAAGTGCAGCGGCACCGGCTATAAGGGAAGACTTGCAATTCATGAATCGCTTTATTTTACTAAAGAGATCAGACAGATAATCGTCCGCTCCGGCATCGAAGTAGATGAAGAAAAAATTCGTATTCAGGCAAAGAAGGACGGTACGTTAAGCCTGCGCGAAGCCGGGCTTGAGAAAGTAAAGCTCGGATTAAGCTCTATTGAAGAAGTCCTTTCATCAACAACGGAAGAGTAAAATAATATTTGAAAAATATGACAGCTCGAAAATACAATCTTGAATTTATGACGGAAATTAAATCTGTGAATACAACAGAAAATGATTTATAATCTTTAAGGAAGCTTGTGTCTTATACCGAATCGAAAAATATTTTAGCAGAATTTATAAATACCGTACCCGTATACTTACAGGGACCGGACAGGATTCAGTTTATTCTTGATAATATAGATACGTTAAACCCGGACAACAGGGTAATTTTGCGCAATATGGTTAACAAGATGCTTACCAGCATGATCGAAAGAGATGCATCAGATATCGAACTTGGCGGGCACGGCAACGGCGGCTTTATATGGATGAGAGTTTTCGGGAAGAAAGAAAGGATTAAGGAGCTTCCCCAGTTTACACCGGACGAAGCCGCGGTTGTAATAATCAACTTATTAAATTCGAACCAGAGAAAATATTTATCAGTTACAAAGAACCTTGACTTCAGCTATACCTTTTTATATGAGAGGAAAAAAGTAGACGTAAGATTCAGAGCAGATGCATATTTCGATCTCGATACTCTCACTCTAAACATGAGAGCTATTAATTCTTCTATAAGACCGCTTGAAGGTTACGGCTTCCATCCAAGCGTGTTAAAGACGCTGAGCCATACCTACATTAAGTACGGATTAACCCTGGTAACCGGAATAACCGGATCCGGTAAATCAACTACGCTTGACGCCGTAATAGATGCTCATAATAAAATAGACCCTGCCCATATAGTTATTATTGCCTCGCCTATAGAATATGTTCACAAGTCCAACATCAGTATTGTAAAGCACCGGGAAGTAGGACGGGATGTTCTTTCGTTCAAGGACGGCGTTATCCAATCATTAAGACAGGACCCAGACATAATTGTCATCGGTGAAATGAGAGACCCTGACACGATAATGTCTGCGCTCGAAGTTACGGATACCGGTCATAAAGTATTTTCTACTTTGCATACTTCATCTGCAGTTGAATCGATTGACAGAATAGTTGCAGAAATTCATCCTAACGAGCAGGAGCGCGTAAGGAACAGGCTGGCGGATGTATTGATTGCCATAATCTCGCAGAAGCTGGTACCGAGCCTGGATAGAAAGCGTATCCTCGCAAAAGAAGTTTTGATAGTAACACCCAGCGTTAAGGCGGCTATTAAGAACAATAATACGAGTGAAATATATATGATGATAAACCAGGGCGGTCCCCAGGGTATGGTAACAATGGAGCAAGACTTGAAAAGACTGTACTTGGAGAAAAAGATTTCATTGGAGAATGCGATTGCTTATGCAAACAACAAAACAAGAATCCAGCAAATATTGGCGGCGATTTAAATGAAACCTATAATCTGCACATATTGTGAAGGTACCGATACAAAGATTGCGGTTGTTACCAAAGAGAAGAATAAAATAAAGGTACTTAAAGCCGCAACATTTGATGTCGTTCAGCCGGCAATAGAGCTTGAAGATTCTATTTCCGGTCTGAAAATTGAAGGCGACGAGCTTGCTTTTGAAGGAAGCGGCGGATTAAAGACATCGGTAGATAGGAATACTGCTATATCCAGCATTGCTTTGCTGAGTGACTCGCTGAAAGATTTTAACCTAAAGAAAAGCCTTTTCGCCCTTGCTGTTACCGAGCCTTCTCTTTACTACCATGCTGTCGACAGCACTAAGGTCGGAAAATCTTCCAGGGTTACACAGGAAATAATAGAAGACATCCAGGAATCCAAAAATGTTTTAATTGATAAAGAGAACCTCGGATATATAGAGCTTTCCGACGGATCGTTCCTTTCGGTATTTCTAAGCGGCGAGGTAAGCGGCATTAAGCTGATAAGTTCTCTGGCTCATTATAACGGCAGGAGATATTATAAAATATCTACTATTAAAAGCGCCGAGGTTTCCTTAGCTTACTATGTTGCCAAGCGAAAGAAGTTCTTCCCGGATGATCAATCGTTGATTGTATATATCGGGAAAGAATACAGTAAGCTGATTTTCCTCCAGGGCAAAAAACTTAAACATATCGGCTCTACTTTAGACATCGGCACTCTTAACCTGCATACTTATGACGTTTATTTTTCCAAAATACTTTTGGAAATGGAAAACGGCGGGATATCGTCTCTGGACAACATAATTGTCTGCGGCGAGGATGATTCTGAAAACCTGATACTTTCCTTTTATGGAACTTTCCCTGAAGCCAACGTCTCCAGGCTGCAGTTTGATGAGTTTGATCTTAGCCCGGTTAATTCTGAAACAAAGGAGAAGTTCTCGGCATTCAGCATTCCGGCGGCAATTGCCACCGAGTATTTTGATGAGCAGGAAGAAAAGTTTGCAGGTATTAATTTACTTCCCAAATATGTTATTGAAGATCAGAAAATATTCCAGTTTGCCTGGCATGGCTTTGCAATGCTGCCTATTCTTTTCTTCATAACATTTTTTATTACGTTGAAAATATTGAATAACCAAAAAGTAATCGGGCAGTATAATAGTCAGATTGATGAACAGACTACGCTTCAGAAGCAAAACCAGGCAATACTGAATAATATTTCGGATTTAGAGGGCAAGATAAGCGGATTTTCAAGAACACAGGCAATTTTAGATTCAGCTTCGGTCGGTACCGGCGTTTGGTCCAATATGCTTCAGGAGGTTTCGCACCTGCTGGCAGAAAGAAAAAGTATCTGGATAACCAAACTCTCGAATGACGACACTGGAAATATAATAGTAGAAGGATATGCGCTTAACAAGAATGCGCTTACGGACTTTGCCTTTGCCATAAAAAGTGCCCAGCTTAAAAGCATGGTGTTCGAGTCTCTCCGCGATAAGAACGCCTACAAGTTTAGTCTGGTTTTTAATTTATCAACATTCCGGAAGAGTGTACAATGAACAGGAAAATAAAAAATACACTTGCGCTTGTCGGACTGCTGATAATCATACTTTTGGCAGGCGGCGCGTATCTCTTTATCGTCCAGAGAGGAAAAATAAAAAAGGACCAACAGCAGCTTCAGAAGCTAAAGCTTAACCATTACGATACCGGTCAGTTAAATAAACAGTACAAGGACCTTTCTGCGAAAGCATCTGTGCTGGACTCCGTTCTTGCCCAGAGGAAGTTCAACATTCCGCAGGATCTTTCTTCCATAAGTTTTTACAGTTTCTTAAATAAGGTTTCGAATTCATTCTCGGATAACACTCACCTTGATGTTGAATTTATGGATCAGAAGAAGGACAAGGAATTCTTCTACTATGAGTATAAGATTTCCGGGGGCGGGGATTATGATGATATGTTCCAGTTGATTTTTGCCATCGAACAAAGCAAAGAGCTCAAAAAAATTAAGTCGGTCATCTTGAATAATCTTGTCTCGACTGACAAGAACGGAATTCCGAACTTCCTGGTAAGCTTTACAGTTACCGTTGACGTCTATTATTCAAACAATAGCCGTTTTGCGTCCGGGGAACATATTGAGAATAACCTGACAGCTCCTCCTGTATATAATACTTTTTATCCTTTAATCAGGAACCAGATTCCGCCGAATACCGACAATCTGCTTGATGTTCAGGGCGCAAAGCTTCTGGCTTTAATTCCTCAGGGGGCTTTTATTGCTGATAGCAGGGGCAACACCTACTTGCTATGGGAAGGTCAGCAGGTTTATCTTGGATACCTAACTAAGATTGATTATGATCATAACATTGTCAGCTTCATTCTTAACAAGGGAGGTATTATTGAAAAAGTTGATCTGACACTGGAAAAAGAAGGCGTAACTAAGACTATTAAGTAAAGAGAGTTTTTATGAAAACATTATCGCTTGCATTAATTATAATTTTCATCTTTGCAACCCAGGGCTTTTCTCAAAATTATCTGGAAAAGACACTCGGTTACCAGAACCCGGATGAGCTTGTCACTCTTTCGGCTAAGCTTCCGTTTAGTCAGGCAATCGCTTTACTAAGCAAGGTTAGCCAGAAGGTAACCGGAAAGGAAATTGTTTCAACGGTTCAGGTTGACAGCGCCATCGGTCTTGAAATAAAAAATATGAACTACCTTAAGGCGATGGTGGTGCTTGTTAAGATGGCAGGCTTGGTATACGAGGAAAAGCCGGATGTTATAATTATAAAGAAACCGGATGTAGCGCAGCAGGTGAGGACTAAAGAAAACTTTGTGCCTGCTAATGCCAGGGAAGTGAAAATTTCTGCCGTCTTTTTTGAAATAGACGTTAATAAAGAAAGACAACTTGGAATAAATTGGCAAACCCTGTTTTCGAGAGAAGGTGTTAGTATCGGCGGAAATCTTCTTTCTTTCCAGCAGAGTAACAGCAACAATAGTAATACTTCCGGTACGGGAAGTACAACAGGCGGTACCGGCACAGGCAGCACTGGCTCCGGTAGTACCACCCAGCAGCAGCTTCCTGATTTCAACCTTACCGCTTCAACAAATTACAGTATCGGTGGCTTTGATGCTAAAACTTCTGCCGTCTTTAAGTTTTTTGAGAATGAAGGCGCCGGAGACATAATTGCAAGCCCAAACGTAACCGTACTCGACGGTACTGAGGCTAAGCTGCAGGATGGTCAGGATATATCTTATAATACAAGAGACTTTTCAGGCAACATAATTCAAAAGTTTTATTCAACGGGTAATATTGTTTCCGTAACTCCGTACGTAATTACCGACGAAGGAATAAGATACATTTTACTCAACATCCATGTAGAGAGAAGTGCATTTGTACCGGACCAGACGAATACAATAATCAACAAGACGTCCGCAGATACGCGAATTGTTTTGCTGAACAACGAAGAGACCGTTATAGGCGGGATGTTCTTTGATCAGACGACTAAGAACCGGCAGGGTGTTCCGATCCTGAAAGACCTGCCGTGGTGGTTCTTTGGTCTCCGTTACCTATTTGGTTATGATGACAATATCACTTCTAAAAAAGAACTTGTAATTTTGATAAGGGCTAATCTCGTTCCGACACTTAAAGCGCGGCTCGAAGGCGAGCGCCCTGCTAATCCCCTTCAGCAGGAACTGCAGCTGGAAAGAGAAAGAATGAAAAATTACCAGCAGCAAAATCAACCACAAAGTAACGATCGATAGGTAAGACATGGAAAAGATTTTAATAGTCGACGACGACATTAACCTTTGTACGGCTCTGAAAGATGAGCTGACCGAAGTTGGTTATGATGCCGATTTTGTTAACAATGGCGATTCTGCCTTTAACTATCTTTCAAGCAGAACAACAGACTTAATTCTTCTTGACCTTAAAATGCCGGGTAAAGACGGGTTCGACGTACTGCGCGAACTTAAGATGAAAAAGATAAACGTGAAGGTTATTGTTCTTACGGCTTATGCCGACGTAAAGAGCGCAATAGACTCGGCAAAGCTTGGTGCCACCGACTTTATCAGCAAGCCTTATGATTTTGACGAGCTGCTGATTACGATACGGAAAGTTTTACAAAGAGATTCTTAACAAATGAAGATAAGTTACCGCATACTTATTATTAATTTTGCGATTGTAGCGCTGATACTCGGCAGCTCTGCAATCGCTTTTTATTCTATAATGTATAACGTGCTTTCGTCGCAGCAATCCAAGTACTTGCTTAATTCTGCAAATGAATTCAATTATACTTTCCGCAGTCTGGTGCAGGACATCCAGGATGAATTCCGTTTTGCAGAAAATAACAATCCCGGTAGTTTATTCAACCGTTCAGCCGACAGCTTTAAGGACATCGATTTCATATTTGAGACAGCCGGTAATTCGGATATTATCACCGCTAAGTTCCTTAAGAACTCAATTGAATTTTCTAATTCGATCCGTACCATCGGGGATTTCAACCGCAAGTATCCATATTCGATCATGCTTAAGACAAGTTTGCCCGGCGGTCAGCTTTGCTATTACGGCATGATCTTTACGGGAAGCACACTGAATTCCATTGCGTCGAAAATAAACTCCGACATTGCGCTTGTTTGGAACGGTACGGTAACCGAAGTTTCCAATGAAACTATTAATCAAAAAAATCTTTACCTTTTGAACGAGGTTTATAAAGCCCTTTCGAGGAAAAACAATTTTGATCTTTTAACAAAACGGACCGAGAACTCGGACATACTTGCCGCCATATATAAGCCTTCAGCGGCTTACCCGGGAGAAGAGAGTTTAAATTTCCTGGTATTCAATTCCCTTACCGAAGCAACTAACCTAAGATCGAGCATAAAATATTTGCTAATTGTTATAGGTCTTGCCGGAATTATTCTATCCTTAATTTTAACGATGGTATTTACGGATAAGATAAGAAAGCAAATCTCAAGGTTAAGTACCGCCACAAAAATTACGCAGGAAGGTAACTTCCAGAATAAGATTGAAGCTCACGGAAACGATGAGATGACCGATCTTGCGAATGCTTTCAATACTATGCTGGATACACTGCAGAAGAATGAGAAGGCTAAAAACGAATACTCCGAGTTTATAACGCTGCTTAACCAGAATCCTACGCTAAGCCAGGTTGCCGATGCGGCACTTAATAAAATTATTACCACCTGCGGCTTTATTATCGGCGCTCTTTATACTTCCGAGGATGGTAGAATAATTCTTACAAGCTCTTATGGAATAAAAAAAGAAATCAGTTATAACAACAAGAATGACTTGCTTGAGACCGTAAAAAACAACCGGGAGATAATTGAAATAAATTCCAACGAGAACCTTCCGGTTATATCAACCGGGATTGTTTCGCTTCAAATTAAAAATATTATACTTCTTCCGATTGTTTACAACAGCAGCGTGGTTGCTATCCTGGAACTGGGCTCGCTCGAAAAGCCTACCGGGGAGACAAGAGAATATTTATCCAAAATAAAAGATCAGCTTGCCATAGGCTTAACAAACGCAACCGCATTGGCTCAGCTTGCAGACCTTGTTACCGAGTTGAAGATGCTGAACGAAGATTACCAGAAGCAGAACGTACAGATAAGGAAGCAAAACGAAACGCTGGTAGACCTGCACAAGAGACTGAAAGAGAAAGCCGGTGAGCTTGAAATTCAGAAGCAGAAAGCGGAAGAGGCAACAAGGATAAAGTCCTACTTCCTGGCAAGCATGTCGCACGAGCTTCGTACCCCGATGAACTCTATCCTCGGCTTAACGGAATTAATCCTTGAAGACAAATCTCTGAACGCTAAAAACAGGGAGCGCATTGAAGTCGTTCTGAAGAGCGGCAAGCGTTTAATGAATCTGATTAATGACATCCTCGATCTTTCTAAGATTGAAGCGGGAAGAATGGAAGTGCATAACGAAGAGGTTCTGCTTGAGGATTTAATAAAGGAAATTGAAAATTCTATTATTCCTCTTGTTAATCAGAAAGGGTTGACTTTTAAGGTTGAAAGAAATCTTAATACCAACATAATTATAAGTACGGACAAAGGAAAAGTAGTCCAGGTGTTGATAAACCTTCTCGGCAACGCAGTTAAGTTTACGGCAAGCGGTTTCGTTGAGTTTCACATTTCTTCTTTAGACGAAAAATATCTTTCCTTCGACATTATTGATTCCGGCATCGGTATCTCCGAAGAGAATCAGCGTATTATCTTTGAAGAATTCCGCCAGGTAGACGAGACAAATTCCAGAAAGTATACCGGTACGGGTTTGGGACTTGCAATCAGCAAAAGAATTGCCGATCTTTTAAAAGGTACAATTGGAGTTGATAGCAAGGACGGTTCAGGTTCCAAATTTACCTTCTCTATTCCTTTTAGAAGAATAGCAGTAAGAGAGACTTCATACGCGGCAAGAATCAATGCGAAGACTTTGGCAAAGAACAGAAAGAACCCGGTTCTGATTATCGACGATGATCCCGAAATCCGGTATATGATAGGTCAGTATTTGATTACGAACGGCTACGAAATTACTTATGCTGCAAGCGGAGACGAAGGAATAGAGAAGGCAAAAAAATACCAGCCGTTTGCCATTACTTTGGATATTATGCTGCCTAACAAAGACGGCTGGACTGTATTGAGAGAGCTAAAAGAGTCATCGCTTACCAGGGATATCCCGGTAATTCTTATATCTATTATAGCTGATAAAAACCTCGGCTACGGTCTCGGCGCATTCGAATATATCGTGAAGCCGTTTGTGCCGGCAAAATTAATCTCAGTCTTCAAAAACCTGGAAGGACTGGCTCAGAAGAAGATAGAGAAGATAGTTATTGTTGATGATGACGAGATGGAGTTTGAAAAATTTAGAGCAGCCTTTAAGGATGAAAAGATCAGGATTGAATATATTAAAGACAGCGATCTGGCTTTCAGCAAGATACTTGAAGTACAGCCGGACCTGATTATTCTTGATTTAATTATGAAGAATATGGACGGGATAACGCTTTCGCACAAGCTTAAATCAAACAAAGAAACGAGCCACATCCCGATCATTATCAGTACATCCAAAGACCTAACCGAAAAGGAAAAGAATTCTCTGAATGAAATTGTTGAAGAGATAGCAATAAAAAATAATGAAACGCCAGGAAGCTTCCGGGATATTCTTGATGCGGTCCGTGACAGGATAAAAATCCAGGAAAAGAATTCTCAGCTTGAATTTAGGGAAAAAGTTCCCGAAAAGACTGCAGAAGCAGAGTTTGAAGTTCTTCCTGTTGAAGATAACGGGAAAAGACCTTACCAGGGTGAAGTACTGATTGTTGACGATGATCCGGACTCTTTATATACCATCAGCGAGATTGTTGAAGCATGCGACTGTAAAACCATTCTTGCAAGGAACGGCTTCGAATGCCTCCAGATATTGGAACATAAGAATCCCGGCTTAATTCTGCTTGATATAATGATGCCAGAGATGGACGGCTTCCAAACGATAAGCCGGATCAAGATGAACGACAAGTGGGCAGGCATACCGGTTTACGCAATTACCGCTAAGGCTATGCTGGAAGATAAGGAGGTCATCATGAGGAACGGCTTTGATGATTATATTGCAAAGCCGGTTAATTCCGGTGTTCTTGCATTTAAGATAGAGCGTTTATTCACAAAAGAAAATATCGGTTAATATGAAAAAAGTATTAGTAGTAGATGACCTTCCCGAAAATGTTTTCATGCTTCAAGACAGGCTTGAGAACGAGGGATATAATGTTATACCAGCCTATGACGGCAGAACGGCGATTGAAAAGGCTGAAAGCGAACTTCCTGATTTGGTCCTTCTCGACGTGATGATGCCGGAGATGTCCGGCATAGAAGTTTTACAGACACTTACTGCAAACAAGGCTACCTCGCATATTCCGGTAATTTTGGTTACTGCTAAATCGAGCGCTGAAGATGTTAAAGCCGGTCTTGAGGCAGGCGCCTTCGACTATATTAAAAAGCCTTTCAACCGCATTGAGCTGATTGCAAGAGTGAACTCTGCAATGAAGCTCTCCGAGGCGCACAAGCTCCTGGTCGAATCAGAGCAGAAGAATACTTACACCGCCACGGTAGTTACCACCAACCATAAAATTAAGCAGCCGCTTACACTGATCAGCCTTTCAACCGCAGCAATTAAAAGAGAACTAAAGAAACCGGAAATATCTGCCGACGGAATTACAAAAAGACTCGGCTATATTGAAACGGCAATCAAAGAAATCACAGATGTTCTAAATCATCTTAATGCAATTAAGAAACCCATCTTTTCCGATTATGTAAAGAACATTAAGATGATAGACTACGACTACAAAGAAGAAAAAGAGACCAACCTGCCGGAAGGTGCCGACGGCAGGTCGGACATACTGTCCTAAAGTCTTTTATGCTTCCTGACTTTTGACATTTAGTGCGGTAGTAGTTTCCAATTCATGACCATTTCAGCTAAGGGACTTTCCATAATATCTTTAGTCGGTGAGTAAAAGACGAATATCTTTTTCGTCAATTTATCCTGAATGTGAGTCTCTGTAATATCCCAGATTAAATCACGAATTTTTCTTATCGATAGATTGGTCGAAAGCTCTAAATATTTTTCGATTATCAAAGCAAAAAAACAAATCAATACATGAGCGCGTATCGAATCTTCTTTGTAATGAAAAATAGGTCTGGTTTCTAAATCAGTCTTACTCATACGAAATGATTGTTCTACTCTCCATAAGTTATGATAACGGGCAATCACTTCTTCGTTTGATAAATCTGACTCGGCAATATCGGTGCAGTAACCTTTTATTCCTAAAAGAAGCTTGTGCTTTTCAATTAACGGTTTGTTAAGCTCTACCGTTTCTTCAGATAACTTTTTTACAAACTTTATTCTCTTCCCGCTGGAGTTCTTAGCTATAAATTCTTCTGCTTTCTTTATCTGTTTGTTCATATCGTTTAGCTGCTTGTTGTAGCGGTGAGTAGAAAAATCACATATCAAATCACCGTGGATTGACGGCAAACGAAGCGAAGCACCTTCTTTATCATGCAAACCATTATGAATCTTTTTTATAAAACCAAGGCTGGTGTTGGCTAATCTTGCACCTACAATGTATGAAATCTTTTTTTGCTTTAACTCTTCCAGTCTCTCTTCTGACAACATTGCTGCGTCTGCAACTACTATCGGTTTTGTTCCCTTATGCTCTCTTATGAATTCTTCTATAATTGGAAGCATCGTCTTCCCCTCGAATGTGTTACCGGGAAAAACTTCATACGATAATGGAAATCCCGATTGTGTTACTAATAATCCAATTACAATTTGTGGCTGTTGTGGTTTATTATCTTTTGAGAATCCGGCTATACGCAGATCATCGGAGGTAAAGGTTTCAAAATATAAAGTAGTAACATCATATAAAACAAAATAAAATTGCTCATTGAATTTATTTACTGCCACACTGTAGGCAATTCTCTCAATGTCTTTTTTAAGCTTTACCAGCTTTGGAATCCTACGATATATACGCTGTGAATACTCTATTCCAAAGTAGTGCCTGAGCAGCATTATTGTTCTTAATTTTGATGCAGGTTCCAACAAACGCATTATTGATAAGTCTAATAGCAGTTTGTCAGTATTCAGCAGTCCGCATTCTTTGGCGCAGCACAATAAAAATTTTCTTGCAAATTGATGAGTCACTCCAATACATTCCCCTCGTTCTACAAATAATATCTTTTTCTCTGTCCCGGGGAATAGTGAACTCTGACCGGAATATTCTTCTATATATTCTTTTGCCTTTTGACGAAGCAATGCAACTTCTTCCTCATCTTTGCTGCTTCCTATGTGCTTTATGATTTTTGCCTTATGCCCTTGGTAAACGACTACTTGTACTGCAAGTGCACCGGATTTTGTTTTTACTTTTCTTATTGATAACATGCACTAAAATAACTGTTAGTGCGGTAAAATCGTCATGTCTAAAAATTAATTGATTGTATGGCAATAATTTACAGGTTCCATTTTCTTCTTTTTTATCGAGCGTCAAAAGTCAGGAAGAATGTTTTGCCGTCTTATTTTTAGATTAATTTTTGAATAGTAGCCAGAAGAGTTTCGAACTCATAAGGCTTTGAAAGTATGCCGGTAATGCCAAGCGAATTCAAGTCAACCTTTTCATCAAGTGAGATGCTTCCCGAAGATAAAATTATAGGCATCTTAAACTGTTGACTGCGGATCCTTTTTATACATTCTATTCCGTCCATTTCCGGCATGTTGTAATCGATGATAGCGAGGTTCACTTTAATTTCCTCGGTTAATACTTTTAGTGCCTCAACACCGGTAGAGACTCTTATTACATTATAACCGGAAGATTCGAGAAGCTCGGAGAGGAGGTCTCTCAGCATAATCTCGTCGTCTGCAAGAAGAATTATCTTGTCTGCCGGGGCTTGTTTAGCTGCAGCCGCAGCGGGTTCATAAGCCGGAATGAAAACATCGAAAGTTGTCCCCTTGTTTATTTCGCTCGAAACTTCTATATGACCTTTGTGTGCTTTAACAATACCGTAAGTAACATAGAGCCCCAAACCCGAACCTGATCCGGTCTGTTTATTCTTGGTTGAAAAGTAAGGATCGAATATTCTGGAAAGATTTTCTTCTTTAATGCCCGCGCCGCTGTCTTCAACGGAAACCCAGACGTAATTTCCTTGGTCGAGCAGAGGATGATTCAGCATATTTGAATCATCGATTGAAATGTTCTGAGCCCGCAGGGCAATCTTTCCTTTGCCTTCAATTGCTTCTTTAGCATTTACGCATAGGTTTAGAAGCACCTGGTAAATCTCCGTACCGTTGCCGAGTATATCGTAAAGGTTGTCGCTTATTTTCTTGTCAAAGATAATCTTGGCGGGGAAGGTTTGAGTAATGACCTTTGATATCTCGGTCAGAAGCAGGTTTGGCTTAATGAGTTCTTTCCTCTTTGGAGTCGGCTTTCCAAATGAGAGCAGACCTTTGGTCAGATCCTTTGCCCTGACGGAACAATTTTCAATATTATCAAGAAGCTTGTAAATGTCTTCCCGTTCCGGAACCTTCTTCTTTAGCAGATTCAGACTTCCGAAAATGCTGGACAGCAGGTTGCTGAAATCATGAGCCATACCGCTGCTTAGCTTACCGATTGTTTCCAGCTTCTGGGATTGAAGCAGTCGGTTTTCCAGCGCAGTATTTAATTCCCTGGTACGAACGCTGCTTATCGCGAATGAAAGAAGCGCAGCAAACTGCTCGGAGTTATAAACTTCAGTCTCTGAAAAGCTGCCGGTCTCTCCGGCTATAAAAATTGCCGCTAACAAATTTTCATCAAAGAAACACGGAGCAATGATAGCCGAGCTGCAGCGGAGTATTTGTATTATGTTATATCCAATGCTGCCGGGTATGTTTTGAAGAACGAGCGGACGCCGGTTAACTTCAAGCCATTTGAAAATGTACGGCACGCTGCTCTCTATTGTTCTGCTGACTTCCTGCTTATTCTTTATTTCTTCTTCTGGATCGAAGAACTGGTACGCGAGCTTTGGCGAATCCCCGTCTCTAAAAATAATTAAGCCGTTAATGCCTCCGCAATTTTCAATACACCTTTTCAGAATTTCTTCGGAAAGAACCTTAAGAGACTTCTGCTTTAGAAAGAGAGTTAGTATCTGGCGGAGAGTGCTGGGGAACTGAAAGCTTCGTTCTTCTGCTCTGATTTTATCGGTCAGGCTATCGCTTTTTATTTCTTCAAGCTTGATCAGATAACCGTACAGCTTGCCGTCGTTTTTAAGAGTACTGACGCTTAAAGAAAATTTAGAAGATAATCCGGGAATGTTAACTTTGCTTTTAAAATTCTTTCTGGCTGTCTTAGGCGGTTTTACGCCGAACACCTCCTGGATAGTTTTACCTTTGAT
>JBJKRP010000051.1:0-2773 GCA_046704565.1 Ignavibacteriaceae bacterium
AAGAAATACCGGTACCGGCGGCGAGAAGAAAAGGGAACGGCAATTATCTTGTCTTGAAAGGTGCATCAGGTCATAATCTGAAAAAAGTAAATTTGAAAATCCCTTTGGGTACATTAACATTAATTACGGGTGTAAGCGGCTCGGGTAAATCTACTTTGCTTAATGAAACTCTCGTTAAAATTTTGATGAGCAGAATTTATAAATCCAAGGTAGTGCCGCTGCCGTACAAATCAATTGAAGGATTGGAATACATAGATAAGGTAATAGAGATTGACCAGACGCCGATTGGAAGGACTCCGCGCTCTAATCCGGCAACTTATACAGGACTGTTTACTTTCATTAGAGATTTATATTCCCAGCTTCCCGAATCCAAGATGCGCGGCTATGCCACAGGCAGGTTCAGCTTTAATGTTGCCGGCGGAAGATGCGAGGAATGCGGCGGCGACGGATTGAAAAAGATTGAAATGAATTTTCTTCCCGACGTTTATGTTGAATGCGAACTATGCCGCGGAAAAAGATACAACAGGGAAACCCTGGAAGTACTTTATAAAACCAAATCCATTGCAGATGTACTTGAGATGCGCGTAAGCGAAGCACTGGAGTTTTTCGAGGATCTCCCGCGTATAAAAAGAAAGCTGAAGGCTATAAACGATGTCGGTCTTGGATACATTAAGCTTGGTCAGCAGGCTACTACACTTTCCGGCGGCGAAGCCCAGCGCGTTAAGCTTGCAACAGAGCTTAGCAAAGTAAGCACCGGCAAAACTCTTTATATACTTGACGAGCCGACTACAGGACTTCATTTTGAAGATGTGAATATTTTATTGAAAGTATTAAACAAGCTTGTTGAAAAAGGTAACACGGTCATAGTTGTTGAACACAACCTTGATGTAATTAAAACGGCGGATTGGATAACCGATCTTGGACCCGGCGGCGGCGATGAAGGCGGAAAAATAATTTTTGAGGGTATTCCCGAAGAAATCGTGAAGAACAAGAGCAGCCTTACCGGAAAGTTCTTGAAAAAAGAATTGGTATCCCATATTAATTGAAATTCTTTCCTTATTGGTTTATTTTTAATTCTCTAATATTGAAAGCGTGATGCAAACTCCATTAATGTCGCAGTACAACAAGATTAAAGCATCTTATCCAGATACTGTTCTGCTGTTTAGGATGGGTGACTTTTTTGAAACCTTTGAAGAGGACGCAAAGATTGCCTCAAAGGTTTTGGGGATTACATTAACAAAGCGAGCAAACGGCGCTGCCGAAGACGTTCCGCTTGCAGGCTTTCCTCATCATGCGCTCGATTCCTACCTGCCAAAGCTTGTAAGAGCGGGCTACAGGGTTGCTGTCTGCGAACAGATTGAAAATCCAAAATTCGCTAAAGGAATTGTGAAGCGGGAGGTAATTGAAGTTGTAACCCCCGGCGTTGCTTTTTCTGAAAAGCTTCTAGACCATAAAAAGAATAATTACCTGATGGCTATTTACAGGAAAGATGATTCTGCAGGAATTTCTTTCTGCGATATTTCTACAGGCGAGTTTTTTACTTATGAAATTCCCTCAGATTTAATCCGGCAGCAGGTTGAAACAATTTTGCCTTCGGAGATTTTAATTCCAAAGAAAGATAAGGATGAGCTTATACCTCTGGTTCTCAAAGTCAACCAATCAGTAAGAGTTACAAAGCTTGATGACTGGATTTTCAATTTTGAGTATGCAAGAGATATGCTGACTATGCAGTTCAAGACTGTAAGCTTGAAAGGATTTGGAATTGATAGCTTATATTCCGGCATAATTGCTTCAGGCGCAATATTAAATTATCTGCAGGAAACTCAAAAGGAAAATCTTTCTCACCTGAATAAAGTCTCTATTTATAATCCTTCCGAGTATATGGCTCTCGACCATTCGACACGGCGGAACCTTGAGATTACTTTTTCGATGCATGACGGCGGGCGTGAAGGCTCGCTGATATCAATTCTTGATAAGACGGAAACTGCAATGGGCGGAAGATTATTAAAGAAATGGATTTCTGCTCCTTTGCGTCGTCTTGATCTAATACTAAAGCGGCAGGACAGTATTGAAGAACTTGTAAAGAATAAATCTTTAAGAAAGAATTTAATCGATGACTTAAAAGAGATTGGCGACCTTGAGAGACTTATATCGAAGGTCTGTACCGGGAGGGCGAACCCGCGTGAGATAATAGCAATTAAAACTTCGCTGCAGAAGATCCCCTCGATAAAGAATCATCTTGATAATGCCAGCGTTAAGACTCTTGCAAAGATTTCTCAAGAGCTTCAGCCGCTGGAAAGACTGGCTGAAAAAATTCAAACTGCAATTGTTGATTATCCTTCACTGAACGTTATAGACGGCGGAGTGATTAGAAACGGCTTCAGTGCAGAGCTTGATGAGCTGCGCGATATCTCGCTTCATGGAAAAGACTGGATTGCAAATCTGCAAAAATCCGAAAGAGAACGTACCGGCATCTCAACATTGAAGGTAAACTTCAATAAAGTATTCGGTTATTATATTGAAGTCAGCCATGCGAATAAAGATAAAATTCCGGCTGATTATATCCGCAAGCAGACATTGGTAAACGCGGAAAGATTTTTAACCCCGGAGTTAAAATCATACGAAGAAAAAATCTTAAATGCTGAAGAAAAAATTTACGAGCTTGAGTCCCAGTTATTTAACGAAGTGCGTCTGACCGTCTCTTCAGAAGCCGAAGCCGTCCAGCAGAACGCGAGACTGATTGCCATGCTTGACTGTTTCCTCTCTCTGGCTG
>JBJKRP010000052.1:0-4907 GCA_046704565.1 Ignavibacteriaceae bacterium
TCTTAAAAAATGACGCGATTCTTATAAATGCATCGCGTGGACAGGTCATCGATAATACTGCATTGTCGGCTCTGCTTGACAAGAAAAAGCTAAGCGTGGTCCTTGATGTCTGGGAAAACGAGCCTCGTATAAATCTTGAGCTTCTAAAGAAGGTACAGTACTCTTCGCCGCATATCGCAGGCTACTCACTCGAAGGCAAGATCAACGGTACAAAAATGATTTACGATGCGCTCTGCAAATTTCTAAATCAAAAGCCGGTATGGAAACCGGTACTTCCTCCGGCTGATAATCCGTTGATTGAAGCAGCTCCTTCAGGCAATACGGAAAGCACGCTTGAAAAGATTTTCTCTTCAATCTATGAAATTAAAGATGATGACAATTTAATGAGGAAGATGTTTGATATGAATAAAGAAGAAGCGGGCGGTTATTTTGATTCCCTTAGAAAGAATTACAGGCTAAGAAGAGAATTTACTAACTACACAGTTAAGTTTATTCAACCGGAAGAAGAGCTTTCAAGTATTCTAAAAGCCTTCCGGTTTAATTGTTAAATCGCTGTACTGCTTAATTGTCATTTTTATTTTGGGCTCAACTTAATCAAAGGATCGAACGATTAAGCAATTAATTTTTAGGAAGCTTAAACTCAACCGATATTATTATCTATTCGCCCATCATTTTTTCCCAGGAATTTACTTAATGTTAATACTTCTATTTCATTAATCCTGTCAAATATTTTATCGTTTGAAACTAAGGGAATCTTCTCTGCAATTGCAGAAGCTGCAATAATAGCATCGGGCAATTTTAAATTATATTTTTTTCTAATTTTTATTGTTTCTTCTTTTACCTCCTCATTTATATTTACTACAGAAATACCGCCTAGTAATTATTTTATTGAAGTTTCTTCAGAAGAAGTGAGATTGATGTTCGAGAAAAGCTCTAATTCCGTTATTATTGAAATTAGAAAGCTTATTTCAAGTTGTTTTTCTGAAAATTCTAACCCCTTATTGTTTAGAATTTCAATTATTATGTTAGTATCAAATAGATACTTACAAGGCATCTCTAATTTCTCTTTGGTAGCTTACGGAATCTTTTGGCAAATGTTTAATGATCGACCGATATTTTACAAGATTCCTTATTGTTGATTTTCTTGTCTCGTTAGAGTCTTCACTTCCAATTATTGTTACAAGAACCTTCCCGCGTTTTAGCTTTATTTTATCCTTAATCGGAATAATTTTCCCGTTGTCATATATTGCTTCTATCGTCTTATACATTGTATAAACCTTTTAATAAATTAAGTCCTTCATTAATATAATGAATATTTTTTATTGAGACATATTTACAATAAAAAGCGGTATCATTATTTATTCTCTGATTATGATAATCAGATAAAAATTACTGTCTTCTATTGATTAAATTCAAATCACTACTTAACATTTCGCATTTGCCTTTCTTCCCATCACTTTGAATTTTCTAGCTTAAACACCAGGGGAATAACTACCTGCACTTTAACCGGCTTGCCCTTAATCATTCCAGGATTAAACTTCGTATAATACACCGCTATCTTAGCAGCCTCGTCGCAGCCGTGACCGATACCATGTACAATCTCGTCCTGCGTTACTTCACCGCACTCATCAATGCAGGCTCTTATTTTTACAGTACCCTGTATCTTATCTTCCTTAGCGCTTTCGGGATAAACAAGCTTTTTCATTATAGTATTCATGCCTCCTACAGGCTCAGGCATTACCTCCGCACTGGTCAGGTAGCCGGGATATTTATTTACCTCCTCTTTTTTCTCCGGCGGTTTTTTTTCTGCGGCTGCATTCTCTTTTAATTCATTATTTTTTTCGTAAGATATTTTTTCATTGACTTTGCCGGTATCTTTTTGAGCTGAAGCAAGTTTAACGGTTGTATCTACCGCAGGTGTCTCCTGCTTAATTAATTTGCCGTCCTCATAAGTTGCATCCCGCAGGTAATTCCCTTTTTCATCAAAGAAAGATTCGGCGCCGTTGCGTTTGCCGTCTTCGATTGAATACATCAGCTTCAGATTTCCGTTCTCATAATATTCCTTAACCACTCCGTCTATTCTGCCGTTATCGTAATTCAGTTCTTTCTCAATCTTGCCGTTCTGGTAATAAAACTTTGCCGGACCGCTCCTGACGCTGTCAACATAATTTACCTCCGACTTAAGGGTATCGTTTGGATAATAAGATTTCACCAACCCTTCCTGGGCAAATAAAACGATTGAAGAGAAAAAGTATATAAACAGTACTGATATTAAAATTTTCATATGTTCCTAATTAATTAATCCCTTATTATTAAGGGCATAAAAAATACAATTGCAAAGATAAGCGCAGCGGTACCAAAGAATAAATACCCGACTTCCGTATCATAATCCAGGATGTTAAGCTGTCCCAGCAGATAATTCCAGTCATGGTAAACATGGTTTCCGCCGAGCAGCGGCAGCTTTTTTGCTCTTGCATCTGCGGCATAGACGCTTATGTTTATAAAATTCTGCCCCAGCCATAAAAGAGAAATTTGTACTCCCGTCCTGTAATAATTCCTAAGAAAATACCAGACAATTATTGAAGGAAGGATTATCTGCATCAGCGTGCCGCCAAGAGTGTAAATGAACTTTCCGAAGAGCATGAAAAAGAAATGTCCCGCCTCATGCATAACCAGGTCGGCATTGTCTATCAAGCCGTAATTGTTGCGGTGCATCAGCAGGTATATTATAACCGGCAGCAGTAAAATGGACAACCACCACCGCTGTACGTAAATCTTAAGCATGTATTTTTACTCTATAAACTAACCTAAAGTAAGACATCATAATTTAGATCTCTGACCTCTGATCTCCGGCTTCTAAATTCCACATCCAAAATCATCCATAATACCTGTCCCGTCTGTTCGGCGATTGCCTGCACTCCTCCGAGCAGCAGTAATCATTTTCCACTTTGCACTTGTGGCATGAGACGATAATCTTATCGCAGTCAAGGTTATGACAGTTTATGTAATATGAAGTAGGCTCTCCGCAGAAATAACACTTTGCCATAAGCTTTAATTGCGGATCGCTATTCGGCTCCACAACTCTCCTTTCATCAAACACGAACACCCCGCCTTCCCAGTAAGTATCGGGAAATTTTTTTGTATAAGTTACTATTCCTCCGTCAAGCTGGTAGACGTCCTTAAAGCCGTGCTCGACCATATATGCAGAAGCTTTCTCGCAGCGTATCCCGCCGGTACAATAAGTGACAATAGTTTTATCTTTGTACGCTTCTAATTCCTTGACTGCTTTCCGCCACTCCCGGAAATTTCTTATCTGCGGGGTAACGGCATTTTTAAATTTACCTATTTTACTTTCATACCAGTTTCGTGCATCGACAATTACAAAATCTTTTCTGCTTTTATAAAATTCGTTTAGCTCTTCGGGCGTGAGTCTTTTCCCGCCGTTCTTTAACGAAGTGGTTTTCAAATCTGAATTCACAATCTCATCTTTAACGCGGACGTGCATTTTATAAAACGCAATCTTGTCTTCTTCATCTTCTTTAAAAACAATATCTGCAAATTGAGAGTAACTTTTCAGGAACTTTTTATACCTGTTAATATTTCCTTTTTTGCCGGAGACCGTTCCGTTTATTCCTTCTTTTGCGATAAAAACTCTTCCTTTTATTTCGTTCCGAATACACCATGCAAGATGCTCGTCTTTAAACTTCTCCGGGTCTTCTACTTCCGCATATTTATAGAATAATAAAACTCTGTACTCTTTCATTTCACGATTAATTTGGTGCCTGGTTTAATGAACTGCAAAATTAAAAAATCAACGCGATTATAAAAATCCAATATCCCGTCGATTAAATTATATCCGGGAAAATTTTATAAGGACTTAAGTGACAACTACACCAAAACGCTTTGCCCTTTGCTCTCTGCTCTATGCTCTTTGCCCTATGCGCTATGCCCTCTACCCTTTTTCATTGCCATTATACTTTTGAATATAAGCCTCAATATCAAACTTCCTTTTACACCCGCTCCGGTTCATATATCTAATCTTGCCGAAAACTTCCCTATCGCTCCATGCCCTGTCATGCACTCCACCTATTGCCCAGGCGCAGCCGGTGTATCCGTTCGGGTCGCGTCCGTCAAGCTCGTATCTGTCGTTTAGATAAATTGCCGTATGCAGAGCTTCTTCGGGCGACTCCGACCATTCCAGAATTTTCTTTGCCCAATACATTCTCATATACCCGTGCATCTTGCCGGTTTTAATTAATTGCATTTGCGCTGCGTTCCAAAGGTCTTCATGCGTATTTGCGTTTTCAAAATCTTTTAACTGATAAACAAATTCTCTCTTATCTCTCCTATGTTCATTCAACGTCTTCTTAGCCCACGGCTTAAAGCCTTCAAACGAATCGTAACCGGAATTGTAATAGCAAAAATTATCTGCTAATTCACGCCGGACAATTAATTCTTCAAGAAAGGATTCTTTATCTTTAACCGGCTGCTCTATCTTTTCAGCTTCCAAAACGATCCTTTGAGCTGAAAGCTGTCCGAAATGTAAATACGGCGAGAGATTCGACTGCGAATCTTTAACCGGATCGTTTCTCTCCGCATCATAACTATTTATTTTATTTAAAAGAAATTTATTCAGCGCTTTCCCCGCCGACTTTTCTCCCGGAGTTATCCAATCAACTTCACCTACCGAATAATCTAACTTCAAATTTATTACAATCTCTTCCCAATCAATTTTTACTGACTGAAACTCACCCTTCTTCATTTTCTTAAGCTGAGGGAAATCGTCTAAATACTCTGGGAGTACTAACTGTATCTTTGGTCTGAAAGTATACGCGCCGAATTCCTCTTTTGCAGATGCATGAAAGCAAGGGACTATATTGTGCGCATCGGTTTCGTAGAAAGGAATA
>JBJKRP010000053.1:0-18486 GCA_046704565.1 Ignavibacteriaceae bacterium
ACGGATATTCTTGTAAATATCTTTCAGTTCGATGTCTATAATCTTTAAGATATCGTCTTTCTCAAGATTCCTGAATACGATTGTCTCATCAACTCTGTTCAAGAACTCAGGGTTGAAGAGCTTCTTCATCGCATCTTCAACCGTGTTCTTCAGCGTTGAGTATTTGTCTTCGGCTTTTTCGCTTCCGAACCCGAACGAGCCGATATTCTTTATATCTCTCGCGCCTACGTTCGTGGTCATAATTATAATCGTATTTTTGAAATCAACCTTCCTCCCAAGACTGTCAGTTAAAACTCCGTCATCAAGAACCTGAAGCAGAATGCTGAAAATATCCGGATGAGCCTTTTCAATCTCATCAAAAAGAACGACCGAGTAAGGTCTGCGTCTTACTTTTTCGGTTAACTGTCCACCTTCTTCGTAGCCGACATATCCCGGAGGCGCCCCAACAAGACGCGACAGCGAGAACTTCTCCATGTATTCACTCATGTCTATCCTAATCAAGGCATTGTCCGAATCAAATAAATACTTTGCAAGAACTTTGCAGAGCTCGGTCTTGCCAACACCGGTTGGACCCAGGAAGATAAAGCTGCCAATAGGTCTGTTCGGATTCTTCAATCCTGCCCTTGTTCTTCTAATCGCTTTTGTTAATTTTGAAACCGCCTCATCCTGCCCGACAATGTAATCCTTCAGGGCAGATTCCATCTTCAAAAGCTTTTCAGATTCAGTCTGTGCTACACGGTTAACCGGTATTCCGGTCATCATAGCAACAACAGTCGCAATATCTTCTTCGGTTACGTCATGTACGATGTCTCTTGTTTTAGCTTCCCACTCGCGCTTGGCAATCTCCAAATCGGATTGAAGGTTGCGTTCTTTATCTCTCAGCCGTGCAGCCTCTTCATAATCCTGACGCTTAACTACCGCAGCTTTTTCCTGCCTGACTTTTTCAATGTCGCCTTCAAGCTCAAGCACCTCCTGCGGCACTTCAAAATTTCCCATGTGAACACGTGAACCGGCTTCATCGATAACGTCAATCGCTTTGTCGGGGAGATGACGGTCGGTAATGTAACGGTTGCTGAGCTTTACGGCAGAGTCAATTGCGTCCTTAGTATATCTAACATGATGATGCTCTTCATATTTGAACTTAATGTTGTTAAGAATCTGAAGAGTCTCTTCATAACTCGGCGGCTCAACCATAACCTTCTGGAAGCGTCTGTCGAGTGCGCCGTCGGTCTCAATATATTTGCGGTACTCATCAAGAGTAGTAGCACCGATGCATTGAATGTCGCCGCGTGCCAGAGCAGGCTTAAACATATTCGAAGCATCAAGAGAGCCGGAAGCTCCGCCTGCACCAACTATCGTATGAAGCTCATCGATAAATAGGATAACATCCTTAGCCTTTTCAAGCTCGTTCATCAAAGCTTTCATTCTCTCTTCAAACTGACCGCGGTATTTTGTTCCCGCAACCAGACCGGCAAGGTCAAGAGTAACAACGCGCTTGTCTTGAAGAATCCTCGGCACTTTCTTCTGAACAATCTTCAGAGCAAGCCCTTCTGCTATTGCAGTTTTACCAACGCCCGGCTCGCCAATCAGAACCGGATTATTTTTCTTCCTGCGGCTTAAGACCTGGGCTACTCTTTCAATTTCTTTTTCACGTCCTACAACCGGGTCTAATTTATCTTCAATGGCAAGCTTCGTTAAATCTCTGCCGAAATTATCAAGCACGGGAGTCTTTGTCCGCTCAATCTTCTTATCCGGCGGCGGAACTGTTGCGCCTGCATCCTTAGGATTCTTGTTGCTCAGCATTGCATTAAGCTCGGCACGGGCAGAATCATAAGTAACATTAAATTGATGCAGTATCTGTGTGGCAATATTATCTTCATCCCTAAGCAAGGAAAGCAGAAGGTGCTCCGTTCCTATAACATCTGCTTTGTAAATTTTTGATTCAATCTGAGTAATCTTCAAGACCTTTTCCGCCTGCTTTGTAAGCGGGATGTTTCCAATAGTAAGGGTCCCGCCGGAAGTCCTTACCGTATCTTCAATTGCCTTTTTAAGCTTCATTAAATCGCAGTCAAGGTTTCGCAGGATTCTTACAGCGACGCCCTGACCCTCGCGGATAATTCCAAGTAATAAATGCTCGGTGCCAATATAATCGTGCCCCAGCCGCAGCGCTTCTTCCCGGCTTAATCGAATAACATCCTGGAGCCTATCTGAAAAATTTCCATCCATAATTTTATCCTTATTTCTCTTTAATAATTTATACCCGCTGAAAACCCGGTATAAATACTTAGATACAATATATAAATACTATTTCCCGCAATCAATACTGGTATAATAACACTTTAATTTTATCTAATTGTGATTATTTGAAGCACATTTAGGAGTTTTGATTCAAGCATACCAATTAATTGTGATTCACAATAAAAAATTCTGCTATAAACGCTTGCAAAGTAAAAGGATATGTTTCCTCACCTGCAATTGTACCTGAGATATTTTTATACCAGCACAGCTATTCCCGATTCCACGCATACTTCAATTTGTCAAAACCAATACTTTTTTTATTCAAAAAGCTATTCTTATTATCGAAAAGCACGGGAATTATTTTATTTTGAAACTTGTTTTTGAACCCTGCTAAAGATAGAAAATAATTACCTATAAGCAAAATCCGCGGTACTATCTCTAATTTCTGTCATTTTAAACTTTTCATTTATATCTTTGACATAAAGAGAATAATGAAGTTTGATGATCCAGAAGAAATATACACTTAAAAGATTTAAAGATACCGCTGCGCTAAAACCCGCTGTAGATGAATCAAAATTTGTAATAAATTATAAAAATGAGCTGAACGCAGCCCAGTTCGAAGCCGTTTCGGCGCTCGAAGGCGCTTACCTGATTATAGCCGGCGCAGGCACCGGTAAAACACGAACACTTGTGTACAGAGTATCCAGGTTAGTCGAGCTTGGCTACGACCCGAAATCAATTTTGCTTTTAACCTTTACAAGAAAAGCTGCCAACGAAATGATGAACCGCGCAGCAATTCTTCTGGATAACAGATGTTCAAAGGTTAACGGCGGAACTTTTCACTCATTTGCAAACATGACTCTCCGAAGATATGCAAAAGCGGCGGGACTGGATTCATCGTTTACAATTCTTGACCAGAGCGACTGCGAGGATGTAATAAATTTAATCCGCTCGCAGGCGGGATTTATAACAAAGGAAAAAAGATTTCCAAACAAACAGACGCTCGAAAAAGTCTTTAGCCTAAGTGTAAATACCGGTAAGAAAGTAGAAGAAATTATTGAAGCAGATTATCCGCATTTTATTGAGCAGCTGGACAGGATTCTCGACATACATAAAGTATATACAAATTATAAACTGAAGAATAACCTTCTTGACTACGACGGCCTACTTGTTTATTTAAAGAATTTTCTTCTTGATTTCGGAACCGCGGCAAAATCTCTGCTGTCTTCAATTAAGTTTGTTATGGTTGACGAGTACCAGGATACCAACAAGCTTCAAGCTGAAATAGTAAAAGGCTTGACGCAGATAAACAACAACATAATGGTTGTCGGCGACGATTCGCAGTCGATCTATTCTTTCCGGGGCGCGAACTTTAAGAACATAATGGATTTTCCGAAATTGTTTAAGGATGTAAAAATCATTAAGCTGGAAGAGAATTACAGAAGCGTTCAGCCTGTCTTGAATTTTACAAACCAGATAATTGAAAGAGCCATTGAGAAGTATCCGAAGAACCTTTACACTCACAAAACGGGCGGAGAGCTTCCTGTAATAATTGCAGCGGCAAATGATAATCTTCAATCAAAATTTATTGTAGAAAAGATTCTCGACCTAAGAGAAGAAGGCGTGCCGCTGAATGATATTGCGGTTCTCTTCCGCTCTTCTTTTTTCTCATTTGATCTTGAAATTGAATTAGCGAAAGCAAACATCCCTTTCCAGAAATTCGGCGGGATGAAATTTATAGAGACAGCACACGTAAAAGATGTTCTTGCTTTTCTCAGGATTGCGGCAAACCCAAAAGACGTTGTAAGCTGGTACCGCGTTCTGCTTCTGCATGACGGCGTAGGACCGAAAACTGCACAAAAGATACTCGATGAACTTGCAACGGCAAGGTTAACAATCAAAGCAGATCCCGGGCATATAACCGAATTCAAATACAGCGATAAACTTGCCTCGCTGTTTCAACTGCTGTACAAGCTTCATACTGAAAAGACTCTGCCGTCCGAGAAAGCCGGACTCGTTATGGATTATTATTACCCGCTATTCAAGGATAAGTACGACGACTTCAACAAGAGGAAGAAGGACCTGGACATTTTTATGAATATCACGGAAAATTACAGGTCGCTCGACAGCCTGCTTGCAGATATGGCGATTGAGCCGATAATCGACAGCGTTATCGACATCGGCGAAGAGGATAAAGAGAATGAGTTAGTTACGCTTTCAACTATTCACTCCGCAAAGGGATTGGAGTGGCATACGGTATTTATAATCCACATGGTGGAAGGTTTCTTCCCTTCCAGCCGCTCTGCAGACAGGCTTGAAACGCTTGAGGAAGAGCGCAGGCTGATGTACGTCGCATCCACCAGGGCAAAACAAAATTTATTTCTTACCTACCCGATGAACATCTTCGACCGTGAGGCGGGAATGACGTTGTCCAAGCCGTCGCGTTTTATCTCCGATATAAACCCCGACTCCGCCGAAGGCTGGCTCCTTGATGAGGAGAATGAATAGAGCAGGGATATGTGGACAATCATTTTAATTCTCACCGGTGCTTTCATAATTATCAATATTATTATTCTAATTTATCTTCGACGGAAAGATTATATTTCTCATCCGGATATTCAAAATAAAATCTCAATTATAATTGCCGCTAAGGATGAATCTCACAACTTAAATAAGCTAATAGCTTCAATTAAAGAACTGGATTACCGTAGGGAGAATTTTGAGGTAATCCTGATTGACGATGAATCAACAGACGGCACTTATCAAACTGCGGTTGAACTGGCAGAAGGGCTTGAAAACTTTCATGCCTATAAAGTTGAAAACAAAACGCTGCCTGCCAAGAAGGGCGCTCTGACTTTCGGCATAAGTAAAGCGGCAAATCCATTCATCTTAATTACTGATGCCGATTGCCGGCTTCCTAAGGAGTGGCTAAAGCTTTATTCAAACAAATTTGAAGATAGCTATGATTTTATTTTTGCGCCTGCGCCTTTTATAACTGAAGATTCTTTTGCCAACAGAACAGCCAGGTTTGAAAACCTAAGGATCTCTATTTTGATATTCGCTGCAGCCGGAATGAAGATGCCTTACTCGGCGGCGGCGAGGAATTTCGGCTTTAGGAAATCTGCTTTTGAAAAGCTAAACGGCTATTCAAATACAACTGAGACCTTAAGCGGCGACGACGACCTCCTGCTCCGCGAAGCCGTTAAGTATAAGATGAAAATCGGAACCATCCTGGATAAAAATTCCTTCGTATATTCATCTGCAAAAAAGACACTTGGAGAATATTTAAGACAGCGTGCGCGGCACACTAAGACTTCACTTTATTATCTAAAGCGGCATCAATTCATTCTTGGCTTCTGGCATCTGGTAAATATAGCAATGCTCTTTTCGCCGCTTCTGATGCCGGTGAATCCGCTCTTTATTATTCCCATTATAATAAAGTTAGTCTTTGACGAAATTACTATTCTATCCGAACAAGAAAAGTTTGGTTATAGATTTACCGTCCTGCACATAATTCCTTTGCAGATATTTTATGAGCTTCTATTAATAATGAACTTCGCCGGCGCATATTTTAGAAAAGATTCCTGGAAATGATATTTTATCTCACGTTATCTTTTTTATTTTAATTTATTAGTTGTCATAATGTTAGTTGTAAAATTAGATTAGGAGAGGTCTGCCGCAATCGCTTAGAGGAGTATTTCTATCGGAAAGAGGCTTCTTTTTAGCGAAGCTTGATGAGTAAATGATCAAAATAGATTGTTTTGCCATAATCCGGCAATATCTCCGGGTAGGGTGAGACAAGGCTGGCTATCATATTCCCTTGGTTCCATATTTCAGTTGTATATTCTATCTTGATCTTAAATTGTTTTTTTATCTATTAACATTTTGAGCTCTTCGTTTTTTGATTTCAATTCCCAATAATATATTTTTGAGTCAACCAACGGGTATTAAGATTTTAATAGAATATAAAGAGATTGCAGACAAAGGTAAAAGCGTTTTTGTTGCAGGGCTTGACAGGATTTATCGTTCGAGCCGATGCCGCTACATCCCGGAAGAAAATTAAATGAGGTTTATCACCGCCACTCAGGTATCAATAAGTCTTACGGTACCGGGCAGAATAAAGCACTGCAGGTAAGGTATGATCGATCTTAATTATAAATATAAAAAGCTGATTGCACTTTTAAAGCGCGGAATAATTTGCGAGCCCGACCTGTCAATCATTCTTGGAAGCGGTTTAGGCGGCTTTATAAAGAATCTAAAAATAATTAAGTCATTTTCTACTTCGGCATTGCCGGATTATCCGCCTTCTACAATTCAAAGCCATGAAGGTAAAATTCATTTTGCGGAATTTGCCGGGAAGAAACTATTGATCTTCCAGGGAAGAATTCATCCTTACGAAGGCTACCACCTTTCACAATGTATTCTGCCCGAATTCATCTCATATAAGCTTGGCTGCATGAAAGTTTTGATTACAAATGCCGCGGGGGGGATCAATCCTGATTTTGTTCCGGGAGATTTAATGCTGGCAACTTCATTCAACGGAATTTCAATTAAGAAAGAATTAACCGGCTTAATCGGGCTGGCTTCAGAAGAGAATAAAAAGAACTTTTACAATCTACCTTCCGCATCATTTAATAATACAATACGGAAGGCAGCAACAGAAGAAAAAATTGGTTTGCGCGAAGGTACCTATTGGTACACCAAGGGACCAAGCTATGAGACTCCTGCAGAAATAAATATGATAAAAAGCTTCGGCGGAGATGCAGTTGGAATGTCAACAATACATGAAGCGGTATTTGCAGGCTGCGTTGGGATGGAGACCTCATCAATATCATGCATAACAAACTACGCGGCTGGTATTTCCCGCAGCAGGCTTAATCACCGGGAAGTAACTGAAACAGCAAACCGGACTAAGGATACATTCGAGAGGCTGGTAAAGGCTGTCATTTTTTTACTGTAAACTCATACCATCCTTAGTTAGCCTATTACAGGAGTACTGCCGCTCATTATCCCGCCCAAATACATAAGCATCAAGCCATTAATTTTAGAAAAGCATTTGAAGTGAGAAAAAGGAGCAGGTTTTATATGGCAATTTTTATTGACTTTATACCCCTTAACTGGTAATTTTGATTTTCAATTTTTCAAAATTCATTTAGAAACACAAACCAAACATGAAAGAGCTCAGATTTAGAATAATTCTAATTATCGCCTCGGTTGTAATTTCAGTTTACCTTTTATATCCCACCTATGTTAATTACAAGAACAATCAAAAGATGGGCGAGATTCTTGCGCAAAAAAGAGCGCAGATTGAAAAGGCAGACCCGGGAATATCCAACGACGTAGTTGATACTAGGCTTAGAGCAATCGAAGACAGTATCAAGGCAAACGACCCCACGATAAATAAAGAAAAGCTTAAGAGTCTTAAGCTCGGCTTGGACTTGCAGGGCGGTATGCGCGTTGTATTAGAGGTTAACACAGGCAAACTGCTTCAGAAGCTTGCCAAATCCCCCGATGATAACTTTAACCAGGCTCTTTCGCAATCGGAAAAGGAAGCTGCCACCTCGAATACTTCTGTTGTGGATTTACTTGCAAGCAAGCTGGAGGCTAAGGGAATCAGGCTAAGCAGGTACTTCGGGAATATCAGGGAAGATGACAGTCAAATAATAAGCGATTTGAAAAAGAGCGCGGACGATGCCGTTTCGAGAGCAATGGAAATTATCCGCAACAGGGTTGACCAGTACGGAGTTTCGGAGCCGACCATACAGCGGGAAGGAAGCAGAAGAATTATTGTTGAACTCCCCGGTATTGCAAGAGAAGAAGAGGCTAAGCAGCTTCTGCAGGGCACCGCTTTACTTGAGTTTAAGTTAGTAAAAGATCCGCAGTACACCATTTCAGTAATGAAGAAGATTGATGACGTGCTTGCCGGAAATGTTTCAATTGATTCTACTCTTTCAGACAGCGCATCTGTTGCAAAGAACGGAGAAAAGCCGTCTGCCAAGGAAGATACAACGAACCCGCAGAATATGTCTGCCGCCGAGTTTGCTAAAAAGCATCCTTTCTTTTCCGTCGCAATACTCGATCAAAAATCCGGAACTGCCGATGCATTTGTAAAGTCTGAGGACCGTGATAAGCTTAAGCTATGGCTGAACAGACCCGATGTACAAAAGGTCATTCCGGATAACTGCCAGTTTGTTTTTTCGGCTAAGCCGGATATAGTTCAGAACGGCGAGAGCTATTACAGGTTATATTGTGTAGATAAGACAGCCGAGCTAACGGGCGGAGTAGTTACAAATGCTACGGCTTCAATCGACCCGGAGACTTCGCAGCCCGTCGTAAATATGGAAATGAACTCGCAGGGTTCCGCCGATTGGGCGAGAATAACGGGTGCAAATGTAGGAAAGAGAATTGCAATTATTTTGGATGGAGTAGTTTACTCTGCACCTGTTGTCCGCGGTAAAATTCCCGGCGGTCGTTCCCAGATAGACGGCATGGCAGATATGAAAGAAGGTCAGCTTCTTTCTATTGTATTGAAGGCAGGCGCTCTTCCTGCACCGGTCGATATTATAGAAGAAAGAACAGTCGGACCGTCACTCGGTCAGGATTCTATTACCGACGGGTTCAATTCGACACTGCTCGGATTTTTAGTCGTAAGCTTCTTTATGATAATTTACTATCAAAGAGCAGGAACTATTGCCGCCGCCTCACTTATTTTTACAATCCTTTTCATACTGGGAGCGCTTGCGGGATTCAGCGCAACGCTTACGCTGCCCGGCATTGCAGGTATCATTTTAACCATAGGTATGGCTGTGGATGCGAACGTGCTTATATATGAGCGTATAAGGGAAGAGCTTGAAACCGGTAAGACTGTGAAAGCCTCGGTTGACAGCGGTTTCTCAAAAGCCTATTCGGCTATTATAGACTCTAACCTGACAACATTCATTACCGGTATAATCCTCTACCAGTTCGGTACAGGTCCGGTTCAAGGCTTTGCCCTAACCCTTATGATAGGACTTGTGGCAAGCTTGTTCAGCGCTCTTGTTATTGCACGTGTAGTTTTCGATTACATGGTTCAAAAAGGAATAAAAATTTCAATCGGATAATTTTATAATAGCTCTTCAGCCTCACAGCGAAGGGTTTTCAAAAAGGAATTTATAAATGCGAATTTTCGAAAATATTCATATTGACTGGCTGGGTAAGAGAAAAATCTTTTATGCCGTTTCACTAACCCTTTTCCTCGTAGGATGGATAACGGTATTTGTGCGCGGCTTGCATTTCGGTATCGACTTCAAGGGCGGAACCGAAATAGTTCTGGAATTTCAGAAGCCGGTTAATGTAAGTACAATCAGAGATTATTTAACTAACACCGGTCTTGGCAATATAGAAATAACAACTTTCGGCGGGCAGACCGGAGTACTTGTAAGGACTGAGCTCCAGGAACTGCCGAAACCGATTGTTCCCAAGGTTATAAGCAACATTAACGCAGCCATAGAAAATATTTATCCCGGTTTACAGGCAAAGATTGTTGATACTACATCAAACTCCGTAACGTATAATTTAGCAAACCCTGATACGACAAATGCCCTGGTTGCCAGGTTATACGATGCAGGCTTTCAGACCGGCAAAGTGTCTGAAGAACCGGACAACACGCAGATGGTTGTACGCGTAGGCATTGCCGAATGGATAAAGGATAACTTAAAGGACAAAGTTTCGGGAAATTCGTTTAAGGTAATAAAGGAAGACCACGTAGGACCAAAGGTCGGTAACGAATTAAAGACAAATGCCATTATTGCAATCTTTCTTTCGCTGGTAGGAATATTGATTTACCTTGCATTCCGTTTCAAATTTATTTTTGCCCTCGGCGCAGTTGTGGCTCTTTTCCACGATGTACTGATCACCATTGGTTTATATGCGGCTCTGTACGGCGTAATACCCGGCTTAAACCTTGAGGTCGATCTAACGGTTGTTGCAGCGTTCTTAACACTTATCGGCTACTCTGTTAACGATACCGTAATTGTCTTCGATAGAGTAAGAGAGAATCTGAAGATACATAAGACGATGGACCTTGAAGAACTAATAAACCAGAGCGTAAACAGAACGATGAGCAGAACGATTTTAACTGCCGGTACGGTATTGCTTGCGGTTTTAGTGCTTCTGATCTTCGGCGGCGAGGTTCTGAGAGCTTTCTCGTTTACACTATTCTTCGGAACAATAACCGGAACATATTCTTCAATATTTATTGCAAGTGCACTGGTTCTTGAGTACGCCAACAGGTTCCAGAAGAAAGTTCAATTTTAACAAAGAATTATTTAAGGAGACTCCATGGGTAAAGGAGATAAGAAATCAAAGAAAGGAAAAATCTTTCTCGGCAGCCACGGCAAGAGAAGACCGAAGCTGAGAAAGAAAAAGTACGTTCCTGCTCCTGAAAAATCAAAACAATAAATCATTCCTTTAGGATAAGCGGGGAAACGGATTACTGCCGGCAAAAATGCAGGCAGGCTGTTTGAGGAGGAAATCAATATTCAAATACCGGGCATTGAATAATAATGTAATGTTCAATGCCTGGCTCTCAGGTTACCAAAAAGACAAACATTCAAACTTGCTACTCCCGCCGAACAATTTATCCCAAAAAGCTAAATCCCCCCAGTTATAAAGCAACCGCGAAATCCGGTATGTTTATAGTCTATTATCAAGCAGAGAATACTCATTAACTTTGATTTTAAATAATACGGCGTATAACGGACTGCAAGTTGATGAATATTTTAATAGATTTGGTACGGTTTTAATTTTTACTTTTTTAATATAAAGAAGTTTGATTTTTTGCAAAGGCGTTAAAATGAACAACGAAAGAAAAAATAGCCCTGCTTATGAAGAATTTGCCAACAGGCTCCTAAGCAAAAGAGAGCTGCATGAATGCAATGCATCGTTAAAGAGAGAATCGATCGACTTACTTAATGAGCTTATCGATTTCCTTTTCCCGCACTTCTCAAATAAAGTCTATTACTCTCCGAAGGATGTAATTGCCAAGCTGCAGCTTCTGGAAAGGAACGTTATCTCGCTTCTTAAAATAACAACCAATAAAAAGGATGCAGACATAGAGCGTACGGCTGGGAAGTTTATTTCCGGGATTCCTATTATCCACGATAAGCTTTGGGATGATGCAGAAGCAATTTATAAAGGCGACCCGGCAGCGGAAAGCGTTGACGAGGTTATTCTTGCTTATCCAGGGTTTATGGCAATATTAATTTACCGGCTGGCACATGAGCTTTACAAGCTTGAAATATCAATAATTCCCCGAATCTTTACAGAGCATGCCCACCGGATGACCGGTATAGATATTCATCCCGGAGCCGAGATTGATTCGCCTTTCTTTATTGATCATGGAACAGGGATAGTTATCGGCGAGACAACAGAGATAGGCAAGAATGTAAAGATATACCAGGGCGTAACTCTCGGCGCTTTAAGCGTTGAAAAATCACTGTCCCACAAAAAGCGTCATCCTACCATACAGGACGACGTAATAATTTATTCGCAGGCAGTTATACTCGGCGGAGAGACCGTTATCGGCAGGAACAGCATCATTGGCGGAAACGCATGGATAACACAAAGCATACCGCCGAATTCCGTTGTATACAGTAAGAGCGAAGTTAAGGTAAGATCGAATGAAAAATCGTTTGACGCTCTCGAATTTGTAATTTGATTTGAAGCATGGATAGCTTGACTTGAAAGCCGTCAAGCAATATCTTTCGCATTGAAATTATGGAAACAAAGTCATCCCATAGAAAAATAGAAGTAGCGGCAGCATGTTGTTGTTGTACAGACGAAAATTATTTTCGAATGGAAGACTTACGTTAAATAACAAAATTGAAAATCTAAATAGAGAAAGCCCTTCCGTTCCGAAGGGCTTTTTTATTTTATAAATACGTATAGGAGGTTCAGAATGAAATACAAAAATATTCTTGATGCCATCGGCAAGACGCCTGAAGTCAGGATCAACAAGTTGTTCGACAGCAGTCATGAAGTATGGGTAAAGCTTGAGCGCGCAAATCCCGGGGGAAGTATAAAAGACAGGATTGCACTCTCAATGATTGAAGATGCCGAGAAAAAGGGTATACTAAAAAAAGGAAGCGTTATTATAGAGCCGACATCAGGCAATACCGGAATCGGGCTTGCAATGGTAGCCGCAGTTAAAGGCTATGAAATCACTCTCGTCATGCCGGAATCTATGTCTGTTGAGAGGAGAAAGCTTATGGCTGCATACGGCGCCAGGTTTGAATTGACACCGCGCGAACAGGGAATGAAAGGCGCTATCGAAAAGGCAAAAGAGCTTGCTTCGAAAGATAGTAATGCCTGGATACCGCAGCAGTTCGACAACCCGGCAAACGTGGAAGCCCATGAAAAAAATACGGCAGCAGAAATAGTTGAGGATTTCCCCGAAGGATTCGATTACTTAATAACCGGAGTCGGAACCGGCGGGCATATTACCGGCGTTGCAAAAGTCCTTAAGAAAAAGTTCCCGGGCATTCAAGTCTTTGCGGTTGAGCCTGCAGCATCGGCTGTTATAGCGGGCGGGAAGCCGGGACCGCATCCCCTGCAGGGATTAGGCGCTGGCTTCATACCCTCAATACTCGATACTTCCTTACTTGACGGCACAATCCCGGTTGAGAAGGAAGAGGCATTCGAGTATGCACAAAGAGCGGCGAAAGAGGAAGGTCTTTTTGTAGGAATTTCATCGGGAGCCGCACTTGCTGCTGTCGCTAAAAAGATAAAAGAGATTCCGCCCAGAAAGAGGATACTTACCTTTAATTACGATACAGGCGAGAGATACCTTTCAATTGAAGGATTATATTAAAAATATTATAGATCGTAACTTGCTCTTAAGCGTTCAAACCGTTTAAGAGCAAGATTACAATCAGGATTACTAACCCGTTTCTTAATCTCAACCGGACTTTATAATTGTTAATCTAACCTTAACAAATAATCAATTTATTTTAGAATCGAATTAATAAAAAAACCCCGGCTCATCACACCGGGGTCCATCATCTAACATTAGGAGCACTATATCAAAACATATTCATTCTTAATTCATATTCTATAAACGCAGCGTCTCGATTATTTTTTTAATTTGATACCAAAAGCTTGGTTTCAAGTTGATCTGCTATCTGCTTAAAGAGGTATTCATGCTCGAAAACATCTTTCCTGGGTCTCACTTCAATTCCATTGCCCATTGTTAAATACATGCTTGCCAGATGAGCTTTATACCTTATCGAAGTAACAGGATACTCCTGTGAAATTTTATTCAGCTTATCAATTATGTTGGAGTAATCCGCATCAGGGCAATATTTCTTGAGAACAACAACATTATAGATCGTTCCTTCGACTATTCCGGGAATGCTGTTATCGAGAGACGACTGGGAAACTTTCAACGCAAGCCGATAATTAACTTTCGCTTTCGCAGTCGTACTATCCTTTGCAAACACATTAAAGGACAAAACGGTAGTCATTAACAAAAGGGCTAACACAAAACTTACAACTCTATTTTTCATGACATCTCCAAACTATTGTTTAACATTAAGTCATAATTATCTTTTCAAACACTGTACCAAGGAATAATTTGAGGTTAAATGTTGATTTTGAAACAGTATTATTAGTTTTTAGGATTTATTGTGATCTTGAAAGGGTGCCACAAAGCTGCAATATAATTAGAAAGTTTTTTGTTAATCCGTTTTATCTTCGACAATTATCCAGGCGGATATTATGTGGCGCTACGCAATTATGTGGCACGTATTTACGGCTTATCATCTTCAGCCCTGCGCAGCCGGTTGTTTAGGGCTCTCCTGGACATTCCCAAAAGCTCTGCCGCAATCGTCTGGTTGCCTTCAGACCGTTTAAGCGCTTCTTCGATTAAATAATCTTCGGCTTCCTTTAATGAAGGAAATCTTCCGGGAAAATAGATTAGCTCGTCCTGTTCTTCCGAAGAACTATTATTGTAGCTGCTTTTGTTATTTCTTTCATTTTTAAAATCAGATATTTTGCCCCTGATGGATTCAAGCGATAATATCCCGGAACTGTGCTGGCTGATTGCATCGAATATCATTCCTTCAAGCTCGCGTACATTCCCCGGAAAAGTATAGTTGCTTAGCAGTGTGTAAAGCTCTTTAGGCACCGAAGGTCTCTTCTTATTTAACTTAGCCGAGGCTTTTGAGATGAAATGATCGATGAGGTAAGGCAGATCAATTTTTCGCTCCCTCAACGGCGGAATCTCGATGTGGTGTGACTTCAGCCTATAATAAAGATCTTTTCTGAATTTATCATTAGCCTGCATAGAATTTATGTCCCGGTGTGTAGCAACTATTATTCTTGCATTAGTCAGCTTGGCAACGTCGGAGCCGAGCGGGTAGTAGCTTCCCTCTTGAAGAAGCCTTAACAGCTTTACCTGCGACTCCGGGCTTAAGTCTCCAATTTCATCCAGGAATAAAGTTCCATTCTCGGCTCTTTCAATAAGTCCTTTCCTCTCCATTTCAGCGCCGGTAAACGCGCCTTTCTTGTGACCGAACAAAGTATCAGACAACAGGTTATCTTCAAGACCGGCAACATTAACAGCAACCAGTTCGCCTTTTCTTCCGCTCGCATTGTGAATGGCTTTTGCGAAAAGCTCTTTACCGGTTCCGGTCTCTCCGGTAACAAGCACGGGCAGGTTTGTCTTAGCGATAGCTTCAATATATTTAAAAATTGATTGGATGGTGCTGCAATGCGTAATAATCTCACTGAATGCCTCAGGATTCTGGATGTTGGCACGCAGGAGAGACTGCTTCAGCATCTCATTCTCGTTTCGTATCTCGGTTAATTCCAGTCCTCTTTTAATTGAAGAAATTAGTCTCGTGTCGTCTACCGGTTTAACAAGATAATCAAAGGCTCCTTCCCTCATACAGAAAACCGCGCTGTCAACATCATTTACGGCAGTAATCATAATTACGGGAATTTCCGGGTACCTGTTCACTATAGCAGGCAAAAGATCAAGCCCGGAAAGATGCGGCATGTTTATATCAAGTACCACGAGCGAATAATTTTTTTTCGCAAGCAGGTCCATTACCGCACTACTATCTTTGCACACCTGCGTATTCTTTATCCCGTTGGATGAAAGGGTAAGCTCGGCGCTTAATAAAAAATGTTCTTCATCATCAACAAGAAGAATCGGGTTTGCCGGCAAAAAAAACTGATTTGCGTTTGTTCCAGCCATCTTCATTCAAGCCTCATTAACCGGGAATGAAACTCTTACGCTTGTGCCCTTCCCGGGCTCACTGTTAAAAAGCATTGCCCCGCCGTGGCTCTTTACAATGTTATAAGAAACCGAAAGTCCCAGACCTGTACCACCCATATTTCTTTTCGTAGTAAAGAAAGGATCCGTGATATACTTAAGATCAGATTGCTCTATACCAACGCCTTCGTCTTCAATCTTTATTCTTACCTTTTTTCTATCGGCATTGTAATAAGTCATCACCTTAATTTTGGCAGAATTGTCTTTTAACGATTGACAGGCATTGCTGATCAGGTTTATTACAACCTGTTCAAGCTGCTGGGAGTTGCCTTTAACCGGCGGAATGTTCTTGCCGTATTCAACAACAAAATTATCGGTAGACTTCTTAATCAAATTGCCTACAATCAGTATTGCAACCTCAACAACTTTATTTACATCTACTTTCTCGTTAAGCATTCCGCTGTCTGCTCTCGAATAGTCGGTAAGGCTTTTGGTAATAATCTTGATCCTTTCCGAGCCTTTCAGTATGCCGTCCAGAGATTGTGCGATCTTTTCTTTCGCCCTGCTGAACAGCATTCCAGCCAGGACAAAATCGCCGTTCTCTTTATAGTATTCATCAAGAATAGGAGTAACGTCTTTCCAAATTTTCTGAAAGAGCTGAATGTTAAGAAGAATAAAATTGTTTGGATTATTAATTTCATGAGCAATACCTGAAACTAAAATTCCCAGCGACGCCATTTTGTCCGCCTGTCTAAGCTGTTTGCTTCTTAATGCCGCCGCCGCCTTTACTTTCTTCAGCCTTGTGATGTCGTTGATTAAGCCGTCGTATGCAACAGGATTTCCCTTTGCATCCTTGGTTACAACTATCTTACTGCTTACCCACCTGACATGACCGTTGCGGTGGACAATTCTATGTTCTATCGGGTTTACTTCTTTGCCCTCAAGCGCAAGCCTTGCCTGCTCAAGAACTTTTTCTCTATCCTTATCATGAACCATCCTGAACCAAAGCTCCGGATCTTTTTTATAATCTTCGGGCGTATAGCCTGTAACCGGCGTGCTTCCGGGTCCGTGAATCGTTTCGACTGCCGCACCGTCCTTTATGATAACCGTAAAAATATAATCCGTTAAATAGTTGATTAAATTTTCGTATCTGTTCGGTATTTCCATTCTTTATTTTATAATCCTATCCTAATGTGGTTCGAATAAATCCAGGCTTTGCCGTCGAGATAAACCTCTATTCTGTAAGCACCGCTTTTATCAACAACGAACTCGCATTCGTTGTTCTCAAGAGAGTCGATCATCTTCCCGTTTCTTATCAGCTTTATTTCCGCTTTTTGAACGGGCACCATTACATCAAACTTTATTTTATTTTTCAAATCAATCGTAGAGCCCATCGAATAATTCTTGCCGCCGTCTGAAGCATAGAATCTGAACCCCTTTGAATCACCGTGGTAATCATTTGCGAAAAAGCACGAACCGGAAGCAAGCGAATTATATACTTGACGCTTGGCTTCGTTTATCGACCGTTCATCTTTTCCTCTAATAATCTCTTTATCGACCAGGATATGCGTTCTTATTGATTTAAATAGAACCTTATACGGAAAAATTTCCACTTCAAGGAATCCCAGTACGTTATGCTTATGTGCATGAGCATCTACACCGCCAATGCCCGCAACCGGTCGCTTCAAATTCAGTTCATCCCAAACACCCAGAGTTTCGTCAGGCGGCTTTGTTATCGACTTTAACGGGTGAACAAAGTTCTGGTACTTATTCTGTTCTGTTAAATTTTCCATCCACTCTGACATGTGGTTCCATATCTCTATGCCGTCAAAATCATCGGTGTCCCATTCGGTCCATGGATACGGCGGATGCTCTTTCATGTGAGCCCGCTTTTCATGAGGGTGTGCAATGAAACCGGCACCTCCGGCTTCTTTAATTTTTTTTACATACTCTTTCGCATTTATTCTGGTAGAAAAGGCATCTTCAATTCCAAAAGCGAGGTAATGATTCTTATTTTCCTTATCGTTAATCTCGCAGCCGACAAGGACCAATGTATTGTTGTACCAGCCTTCAAAGCCTTCCTTAAGCGCCCGCAGAGTATTGTGGTCCGTTATGATAATATAATCGAGCCCGATTTCATCGGCAAATTTGGCAATATCCGGCACCTCTCCCGAGCCGTCGGAATATATAGAATGCATGTGCACCGCGCCAACGTATTCAAACATATCTTTACCGGATTTTTTATCTAAAGATAAGAATAAAAAAATTACTTTGATATATTTCTTCTCTTAATTTTAATCATGCTCGATTAAAACCTGATTAAGAAGGCAAATAGATTTACTTTGTAGCAAAACCGGATTGTTCAATTAAGCTTTTGGCTCTTGTTGCAGTTTCAGTATTTTCAAATGATATTCTGAATGTGCCGCCCGTGCCTTCACGGATTTTCAGAAGCTCCATATCTTTTATGTTGATTTGATTTTCATACAGCAAAGTCGTCAGCCTGCTAAGTACGCCTGGTTCGTCTTTTACATAGATGAAAACATCAAACAGCGGATTAATAAAGCCTTTGGTGTTCTTCGGAATCTCATCGCGCTTTAGTCTCGCTTTCTTAAACAGAGAATCAAGTGAAGTTGAATCATCAGCCTGAAGGAAATCCTTTATCTGAAGAAGATTTTTGTTAAGACCATCAATGGCGGTAATGATTTCATTTCGATTTAGCTTTAATACCGATTCCCAAATGTCAAAGCTGCTGGAAGCTATTCTTGTCATGTCGCGGAAGCCGCCTGCTGCAAAGTCAAGATAGTTTAGTCCGCCGTTCTCACTTACAGAATTTACCAGCGCAATCGAAAGAAGCTGCGGAAGATGACTTACCCGTGCAATAACTTTGTCGTGAAGATATGGATCTAAAAATCTTATCCTTGCGCCCAACAGCTTTATTAAGCCGACAAGCTCTTCAACCTTCTCTTTATTCTTTTCGTTGTCCGAAATTATGT
>JBJKRP010000054.1:0-26678 GCA_046704565.1 Ignavibacteriaceae bacterium
CTCCCATTCCGTAATGAGAGGGGACGCAATCAAGGTACATGAAACTACCTGAACCAATTAAATCTTCGCGTGTTAAATTTAATTCCGTGGCTGTCATATCCTTCCAATACAGGTATTGCATACCATATTCATCAGTCGCGGTGTCTAAATTACTAAAGTTGCAATACTGTGCACCGTCGATTATCTGTATATCATAAGGTCCGTCGCTCATAAAGCTACTTAAATTTATGTTGCCCTGTTTTTCAAACAATTGTTGTCTTGGATCGATGGAATTATGATATCCTGCCCAAACCACCTGCCAATAATGATCGGTTTCAGAATTTTCAATATATGGTCCACAAGGTGTGTATCCCCTTTCATTTTGAGCTATTTTTCTTGCGCCCTGCAAACCAATAGCTTTTGGTTTAATCTCCACCTTTTCTTTTATTACTGTCTGCGGCAAGACTATCATACACGCCGTCAAAAAAACAAAAACCGTTAAAAGAATTTTCATATTACAACTCCCTCATTAAAATCTTCTTAAGGTAACTTCCCGAACCTAAGTTTATAAGCTCATTCTGTCAATACAGAGATTCTGTATTCGTCAATATTTAATTCCTTCTTTAATTTTCTCCTTAAATACCCGGCAAAATAGAAAAAGAATCTTAGAGTTCTCGAAGCCGTACTTTTCCTTTATTCTTGTCTTAATAGTATCTATTGTACGCCAGAAGTTAGTATGGTCATCGGCTATCTGTCTATTGCTTTTGCATTCGGCAATGTCCACCATAACTTCTCTCTCTTTCAGGGTAAGCCTGTTTATTATCTCCCCGGCATCCGGGAATAAACTGTGTATTGCATTTAGAACATACCCATCAATACCCTCATAGATTAAGGCACTCTTTTCACCGCGAAGATGTATATTAAGATTTAGTGTGTCTTTACTCCAGTTTCTTTTTAGAGCTAATGACAAAACAGGACCATCGTAATAATTGAGAGCGCACCTTACCGATTTAACCGTCTCGATAAATTTTTTGCCGGGATCGGGATAATGTAATCCTTTTTGTTCCGACCTTTGCCCGCGATAAAAAGCATGTATTAAAAAGTCTTTCAAGGGTGTTTCATCATTATGGAGTACGGCATTAACGTTCAGGTCGAGAAGTGAATTCAAATATCCTTCATTGTTACTGTCGGTGTAGACTATTGTTTTAAGTTCGGTATCCTTAATAGCAATTTTATTTTCCTCAAGGAAGTGTGAAGCTGCAGTATTACTTATTGATAGGTTATCTATAAACATCACAATGTTATATGCAGGTGTGGAGTCGCTATTCTCCAAATGCCTTAACGGCAAATTGAATTTGCTTGAACAGTAGCAAAGAGAAATACTATTTTCCATTAACAGAAGCTTTTCGAGTCCTTCTATAAGCGGAGGGCTTTCCGAAACAGCAAATAAATTTATTGGAGTCTCCATCCCTATTCCTTTTAAATATTTACGAACTCAAGTTTTTCACACCTATTAGTTTACGTTGGACATCATTATTTGAACTTGCCCCCTAATTTTTTCCTGAAACCTTGCCCCCTTTAGTTGTCTTTTCCATAGATGGAAACGACTCTGCTGTAATGTAATAAAAATATTTTTAAAAAGAATCAGTACAACTACGTATATAAGATTTCAACACTTATTCCCGCCAATGCTGTTTTGAAGGTTAGTCTTTCAGCTTTTTTATTATTAAAAGACTAAGCTGCTTTAAGAAAAATCATATTTTTGATTACTCCGGCTTCTGCTTTATATTGGCGGGATTTTTTATTGGGTTTTTAATTGTCGCTGAAAAAAATTCCCCGCCAGGTAATTATACTCGGGCTGGTAAGCTTGTTTACGGACATTGCCAGCGAGATGCTGTATCCGGTTACACCATTGTTCCTGACAACCGTTTTAGGCGCTTCAATGGCTGTTGTGGGAATCATAGAAGGTATTGCGGAAGTTACCGCAGGATTCCTTAAAGGATACTTCGGAAGACTTTCCGATAGGATTAACAAGCGCTCAATCTTTGTTACAATCGGGTATGGAATCTCTGCAGTTGTAAAGCCTCTGCCGGGTCTCTTTCCTTATATTCCCACAGTTTTATTTTCAAGAGTAACCGACCGTGTTGGGAAGGGCGCAAGAACAGCTCCGCGCGATGCATTGCTTGCGAGCTATGCCGACGGAAACACCGGCGCAATATTCGGCTTCCTCAGGGGAATGGATACGCTCGGTGCAGCTTTAGGTCCGGTTGCTGCTTTGGTACTTCTTCATTTTTATCCGAACGATTACGTTTTAATCTTTCTTGTCGCATTCCTTCCGTCTGTTGTAGCTGTAGGATTTACTTTCTTTGTTAAAGATAAAGTTGTAGCTGCCGCTCAAAGGAAAAAAGAAAAATATTCCGAAGTCTGGAAGAACTCGCCTGCGCAGTATAAAAAGGTAATTTACCTGATAACCGTTTTTTCTTTAGTAAACAGCAGCGATGTTTTTTTAATATTAAAATCGCAGAATGTTTCTCACTCGAGCACGCTGGCTATACTCGGCTACATATTTTATAATTTAATTTATGCCGGCGCTTCTTACCCGGCAGGAATCTTATCGGACAGATTCAGCAAGAAGAAAATTTATATTATAGGTTTAATAATCTTTTCTATCGTCTATTTCGGATTTGCAACGGCGCCCGGCTTAAATATTATCTGGGGAATGTTTATACTTTACGGAATTTATGCGGCATCAACGGAAGGCATAGCAAAAGCCTGGGTATCCGATTTAATACCCGACCGCAACCGTTCAACCGCAATCGGATTATTTACAATGCTGTCCAGCCTTGCGATGATGCTCGGCTCGTTATTTACGGGAATATTGTGGGATGCATTCGGCTCGACAATTCCGTTCCTTGTATCGTCGGCTGTCAGTCTTTTAGTTGCATTGATTTTATTATTTTTGAAGAACTGAAAATGATGGCTTATGCTCTGGCAATTTAACTGGTACGTATTTGCACTTATATTAAATACAATCTTAGCCGCCTCTCTATCCGGCTACACCTGGAACTTAAAAAATATCGCAGGCTCAAGGTACTTTGCTCTATTTCTTCTGGGCTGCGCAGTGTGGGACTTTTCCGCAATCTTCGAATTGTCCTCAACCGTTCTGACAACCAAAATTTTATTTTCAAAGCTATCGTATTTCGGCGCCGCAACGGTTGCAAATTTCTGGTTCTTCTTTGCAGCGAGCTTCTCTAAAAAATACCGGATAAAAAGGGACCTGCTTTACCTTTTCTGGATCATTCCTGTTTTCGTTATTATAATGGCTTGGACCAACGAAGCACACAAGTTGATATGGACCAACGTATATTTAAAAAGTAGTCCTTACGGAATTATTGCCATATACAAGCACGGACTTTTCTTCTATATACTTGTTGTCTATTCCTACATCCTGTTGTTCTTAGGGACCGTAATATTAATTAAAGAAGCTTTTAACCTCCCTAAAATTTACAGGAAGCAGAGCCTCATACTTATTTTAGCGGTCTGCATTCCCTGGTTTGGAGACGTATTGTACGTACTGGAATTAAGCCCTATCCGCGGGCTCGATTTCGGCACGTTCGCCTTTACACTTTCAGCCATACTGATCGTATTCGGTTATCTGAGGCTGCGCCTTTTTACAATTTCCCCTATTGCGCAGGAGATAATCTTTTCAAACATGCTCGAAGGAATAGTAGTAATGGATGAAAATTTCCGGCTCGTACAGATGAATAAATCCGCAAAGAATTTTTTATGCGCTAACATTGAGACCGGCGAAAATATACAAGCTGTTATTATGGAACAATTCCCAGCTATATCCTTGGAAAAGCCGGATGTTGAACAGGAATTTCCCGTAACAAAGGGAAATGATAATTACTGGTACGGGATTAAGCTCTCTTCAATTAAAAATTCCAGGGGAGAAAACATCGGCAGGATTTTTATTATCCGAGATATAACGGAAAGGAAAAAGAGCGAGGAATCCTTAAAGAAATCGGAAAGGAATTTCCGGGAGATGAATGAGATTAAAAACAGATTCTTCTCTATTCTCTCTCACGATCTCCGGAACCCTTTCGGCAGCGTGCTGGGATATTCCGATATATTGAAAGAGGAATACAATACTCTTTCAAACGAAGAAAAGCTTGACTTCATTGAACAGATTAATATATCTTCAAATAATATTTACAGGCTGCTGGAAGATCTGCTGGAGTGGTCCAGACTTAATATGGACACCTTTAAGCCTCAGCTTGAAGAGATAAATCTTTCCGACGGAGTCGATGAAACAATTAAGCTTATAAAAAACCTTGCCGCAAAGAAACACGTTTCGATAAATAACGAGGTCGCGCCGAAGTGCTCGGTAAAAAGCGATGCCTCTATGGTACAGCTTCTCTTCAGAAATCTGATTTCGAACGCGATAAAATTTTCACCGCCGGGAAGCAGCATTAGAGTCTGTTCGAAAGAAAACGACGGATGCATTGAAATCAGCGTTATTGATAACGGTGTAGGAATAAAACCGGAAACATTACCATTGCTGTTCAGACCGGACGTCAAATATTCCACCGAAGGCACTGCAAATGAAAAAGGGACCGGGCTCGGACTTGTTCTCTGCAAAGAAATTGTGAATAAGCTTGAAGGACAAATCAAGGTTGAAAGTCAGCCGGGGAAGGGAAGCACGTTTAGTTTTACGCTGCCGCTAAATAACAAATAAAACTTACTCATAAACCTGAACTTACACTTGAGCCTGGTTTAAGTGTAAGTTCAAGTAAAACGTGAAATAAAGGTTGAATGGTCAATTTCGGTCACTTCAAACTGAACTTCCATTTTCTTATTTTTACGTTCCAAAATTGATGTTAAAGATGAATTCGGAAAAAGAAATTGCAGTTGTTGCCGTCAGCGGAGGAATGGATAGCTGTGTTACTGCGGCAATTGCCAGCCGCTCGTACAGGCTCGCTTTCGCTCATATAAATTACGGACAAAGAACGGAAGCGCGCGAGCTTAAAGCATTCAATGACATTGCCGATTTCTACGGTGTTGAAGAGAGACTGGTAATCGATTTAACCCATCTTTCAGGGATCGGCGGCTCTTCTTTAACGGATAAAAATATTGAAGTGAGCATGGCGGATTTAAGCAATAAAGAAATTCCGTCTTCTTATGTTCCGTTCCGTAATGCAAACATACTATCAGCCTGCGCAAGCTGGGCGGAGGTATTGCAGGCAAAGGCAATCTTTTTCGGAGCGGTCTATGACGACTCATCAGGCTACCCGGACTGCCGTCCGGAATTTTACAGTGCGTTCGAGAAAGTTATTGATATTGGAACCAAACCTTCGACCAAAATTAAGATTCAGACGCCCGTCATTAAGCTTTCAAAGTCTGAAATTGTAAAGAAAGGAATTGAGCTTGGCGCGCCGCTTCATTTAACATGGTCGTGTTATCAGAGTGAAGACGAAGCCTGCGGAGTTTGCGATAGCTGCGCACTGCGTCTGCGCGGCTTTAAGCAAGCCGGAGTTGAAGACCCGATACCATACAAAGTAAAACCGGAATATGTTTAAAATCAGCCCGGAATAAAATTATAAATCTGAGGAAATCTTGAACGAAAAGACAAAACTGCTTGAAGTATTTAACAATGCATATCCCGATAGAGATTACCTTGTAACTCATTCGGCGCCGGAGTTTACGTCTGTCTGCCCGAAGACAGGACAGCCGGACTTTGCAACTATGGTGATAGAATACATACCGGATAAGCTTTGTATCGAACTTAAATCACTTAAGTTCTATCTAAATTCCTACAGGAATGACGGAATTTATTTTGAAAGCGTTACAAATAAAATTCTTGACGACCTGGTAAGGGTCTGCAAGCCGCGGTACATGCAGATAACGGCTCAGTTCAACGTACGCGGCGGGATTTCGTCCGTGGTAAAAGCAGTGCACACAAAAAAAGGATTCAGAAGAAATAATTAGCCGGAGATGTTATACGAAGGCTCTTAATATTAATCGTAAAATTACATTTAAGATATGGTTCAAACCGCAAACATAAAGAAAGAGTTCGTAAGGAAACGCGACAAGCTTTTCCAGGATAACCACAGGCAGAAAGATTCCTTCGAATTCAGCTTAGCATACAGCCTTCTGGTTGAAGAGTACATCCGCAAGCTTTCGCTTGATGAAAAGTTTAATTTTGTTCTGGCGTCCGCAGGCAGCTTCAGCAGAAGAGAGCTTTCTCCCTTTTCCGATATAGACCTGATGTTTATTACTAATTCGGTCGATGAAAATAAGGAAGCGATTTCCAGCCTCGTCACTAAGTTCTGGGATAACGGTCTGGAAGCTTCTCATACGGTAAGAGAATTTCCGGATATTAAGAAATATCTTGATACCGACCTCCACACCTTTACACAGTTTTTTGATACACGTTTCCTGCTCGGTAAAGAATCAATATACAAAGAGTGGAACAAAAGTCTCTTTGATATAATTGGTGAAGAGGAAAAATCAAAATTATTGAATGAGCTTTCAGAGGATATAAATTTAAGATATGCTAAATACGGTGAGTCGCCGAAAGTCCTTGAGCCGAATGTAAAAAATTCTGCCGGAGGCTTAAGAGATTTCCAGACTATCGAGTGGATGTATATCTTAATGAACGGAGCCCTTCTTAATAAGCAGATAGAGTCGACGCAGGCGGAGATATTCATCAATCTCCTAAGGGAAAACAAATATACAACGGAGAATGAATGCGCCAGGCTTCTCGAAAGCTATAAACTGATAATTGCCGTAAGGAATATGCTGCATCTTATCAGCGGGCAGAAGAACGACAGGTTTGAATTCAATGCGCAGAAAAAGATTTCGTCTATGCTTATCCACCGCAAAGATGCGCTGTCGAGCTTTATGCATGAATACTTTAAGGCATCCAATATAATCAACCGCTTCTCCAAGTCGATGATAAAGAAATTCCAGGAAGAAATAAGTAACCCGCTGCCCGATTCCCTGGCTATCAATCTTGATGAAGATTTTATCCTGAAGGGAAAGACAATCTCGTTAAATAAACATGCGAGCTTAAATCTTTCGGATATACTGCGTTCATTTTATTACCGCGGGCTTTACAATGCTCACTTCGATGAAAACCTCCGCTCAACAATCACCGAGATTGTTGAAGACTTCCACGATGACGGGAAGAACGAGGCTGAGTCGTCTGTTTTCTTCCGCGAAATTTTGAGGCTGCCTAAAAACGTCGGCTTAACCCTGTCGGTAATGAATGAGCTTGGCGTGCTTAAAGCCTTTATGCCGGAGTTCAACGACCTGATAGGGTTTTTGCAGCACGGCGTCTATCACTGCTACACTGCCGATGAACATACGATAATTACAATTCAGAACCTTGAGAAGCTTGAGAAGGATACCTCGCCTCTCGGAAAAATTTATAATAACCTGAAAGACAAAGAGATACTCCACCTCGGACTGCTGTTCCATGATATTGCAAAGCCTATCAATATTTCCGGGCATGAAATCATCGGAGCTGAGATGGCTTCTTCAATTATGAACCGTCTCGGCTACAGCGATGAGGAGATTGAGCAGGTAACATTTCTTGTACGCAACCACCTCGTAATGGAACAGGTTGCGTTCAGAAGAAATTTAAATGACCCGGAAACACTTAACACTTTCTTTTCCAGGTTCAGCTCACTGAAACAACTGGATTTGCTTTACCTTGTAACTTATGCAGACCTTTCAGCAGTCAACCCGGTAATATGGACTTCATGGAAAAGCGACCTGCTCGCCGAGCTCTACAAAAAAACCAGGGCGATGATTGAAGAGCAGATAACCGGCGAGGAGCTTCTTATCTCAAGCATTTATGTTGAACCGAAGGAGATAAGTAAGTTTTCTCCTATAATTTCCGAGCTGCATGTACAGGAGCATATTGATTCAATCAACGACATCAGCTATGCTCATCAGTTTACCGACCGCGAAATTGCACAGCATGTGGAAGAGATACAGAAAGGTGTGGACGTCTCGGTACTGTTTAAAGAATATGACGACTACACTGACATAACAATAATAACTACCGACTCCCCTTCACTGCTTTCCAAGCTTTGCGGCGTGCTTTCAATAAACGATGCAAACATACACGACGCGAAAATCTTTACCCGCAAGGACGGGATTGTAATCGATAACTTCAGCGTTACCGATTTTAGAACTCATACCAAAATCGAAGGCGACCGGTTCGACAAAATAGAAAAAGATTTTAAGAACGTTGTCGGCGGACTGCTTCAGCTAAATAAAGAATTTGCCAAGATGAAATCAAAGTGGTGGCGTATCGAGACAAAGTTCTTTAAACGTGCAGGAAAAATAAGGATTGCTTTTGAGCGGCACGAAAAGTACACTATAATTGATATTTTCTCGCCGGACAGGCTGGGATTTCTCTACCAGGTAACTTCCAAGATGCATGATCTGGGTCTTTCAATTTACTTTGCAAAAATTTCAACCAAAGGCGACGACATTGTCGACTCATTCTATGTTCTGGACAGAAACGGGAAAAGGATAATGCCCGATACTTACGAGTTCATCAAGACAGAGCTTGCCGGAACAATTACTCAAATGCTGTAAGGTTTAACTTGAACTTCATGGAAAAAGAAAAACCGGTCGGAGTCTTTGATTCCGGGATAGGCGGGTTAACGGTTGTAAAGAGAATTGCATCATCATTGCCTAACGAAGACATTGTTTACTTCGGGGATACTGCCCGCGTGCCTTACGGCTCCAAATCCAACTCAACTGTTATAGAGTATTCAATTCAGGACGCGAAATTTTTAATCAGCAAAAATGTAAAGGCAATTGTAGTTGCCTGCAATACTTCATCATCGGTAGCAATAAAGGAATTGCAGAGGCAGTTCGATGTCCCGGTTATCGGAATGATAGAGCCCGGTGCAAATTATGCTTTAAAGGAAACACGGAACGGAAGAATCGGTGTAATTGGGACGAGGGCAACCGTAGGCAACCGGGCATATTCTGCCGAGATGAAAAGGTTAAATCCCGAAGTCGAAGTTTTTGAAAAAGCATGTCCGCTCTTTGTCCCGCTTGCCGAGGAAGGCTGGATAAAGCACAAAGCAACCTTTGACATCGCCGAAGAATATCTGAAAGAATTAAGAGAGAAGAAAATCGACACGCTTGTTTTAGGCTGTACACACTACCCTATTCTTTCAGAAGTAATTCAGCAAGTAATTGGAAGCGACGTAACGCTTGTTGATTCAGGAGTTTCGTCGGCAGAATCCGTTAAGTTTGAATTAGACCGCATGGGGTTAAATACAAACAAGTTTTCTCCCGGCAACCAGGATTATTTTGTAAGCGATATTCCGGCAAAGTTCAAGGAAGTTGCTGAATTGTTTTTGGGAAGAGAAGTAGCGCAGGTACAGAAGGTGGAATTGGAATCATTATTGTTGTAAAGAAGATCCATCTGTCATTTAATTGTTGAATTGTAAAATTATTATTTATTGCCCGGCAATCTAATAATTAAGAAGTTGAATAATTCATCCCGTATTTTGATGATTTAAATTCTACTTTCCTTCAAACATCTTTTTCAATTCTTCATGGCTGTTTGTTTTTCCAAGAGCCAGCATAAGCTTTATTCTCGCTTTCTGTCCGTTAAGATATTCTGCAAAGATAACTCCGATTTGATGAAGCCATTTACCTGCGCCGGGATAGCCGTAAATATCAAGCGTTTCACCAGCGGGGCACCGGGAGACGAGTACAACTGGGATTCCTTTTTCAATAGCATATTTGATTCCTTCAAATACAGGCGGCGGCACATTACCAACGCCGAGCGCTTCAACTACTAAACCTTTAACTCCGCTGTCCACCGAAAACTTAAAAAACTTTTCATTCATCCCGGCATAGACGGTGAGCAAGTCTACATTGGAAACTACCGTTTCCGCCTCAATAGTCTCAAGCTTGCGCGGCAGCCTGTTAAAAATTACTCTTCCGTTCTGAACAAAGCCGAGAGCGCCAAAATCAAGGCTGCGGAAGCTGTCTATCTGCTCGGTGAAAATTTTTGTTACCTCGCTAGCAGCATTTATCTCGCCGTCAAGACAGACCAATACTCCTAAATCCCTGCTGTTCTGATTAAGGCAGACATGAATAGCGTTCATTAAATTTGTTGGTCCGTCCCAATCCGGCTCCGAGCTGTTCTTCATCGAGCCTATTACAACAATCGGGATAGATGTTTTAATTGTCAGGTCAAGAAGATACGCCGTCTCTTCAAGCGTATCGGTACCGTGAGTTACAATTACTCCGCTGTAATTTCCTGTCGAAATAAGCTCTCTAATCTTTTTAGAAAGCTGCAGCATCAATTCAGGAGTCATGTGCGGACCGGGGTGCTTGCCGAAGTCGTAGCATGTGATTTTTGCAAGCTCATTCGCCTGTGGAATTTTCTCCATTAATTCTTCACCGGAATATCTCGGTACTGCGCCGCCGGTCTTCTCATCAATCATCATCGAGAAAGTACCGCCGGTAAAGACAACTAAAATATCTTTCATAATTATTTCCTATTTCCTGATGTAAATATAATGGAAAGCGGAATTAGTTGGCGAGTAAGGGTGATAGCAACATGACATCTGCACTTATTAAAATCGTCTTTGAATAAGATATTCAGCACTTCAAAACCCATTTGTTTATATACTCAATCACAAAGTCGAATAAATTATCTTAAACGTATAATTTATTATTAACGCCCGTTTCGGCTGCATTAAGTGAATGTTTTTTCAGCTTAGATAGGATTGCATTCATTTCCAATTGTCTTGAAGATGACAGCCACATGGGCTATTTTAGCATATAATTTTTGAGGATTTTTTTATGTTGATGATAACCGATGTTGATTTAACACCCAACCCGCAAGCGTTGAAGTTTATTCTTAATGAACGATTATTGAAAGTTGAAACCAGGCAGTTCCACGACAGTCAGGAAGCTGAGAGCGACCCGCTGGCAAAAGGAATCTTTGAGATTGAAGGAGTTGTCTCCGTATTTTATATGGATAAATTTGTAACTATTGAAAAGTCAAAGGAAACAAACTGGGGACAAATACAAAAGCCGTTGATCGATTTTATTAAAAACTTTGATATAAAATCAATTCCGCAAGAAAAAGATATCAAGCCGCTCGAGGAAGATGCAAGCGAGCTTTTAAAACAGATAAATAAAATTTTGGACGAACGAGTCCGCCCGGCTTTAGCAGGAGACGGCGGCGGACTTCAGGTACTTGGAGTTGATGGATACAAAGTTAAGATTCATTACCAGGGCGCCTGCGGAAGCTGTCCTACGGCTATTTCCGGTACGTTAATGGCAATAGAAGGATTGTTAAGAAGAGACTTGCATCCGGCAATTGAGGTTGAAGCTGCTTAAATACAAAAGCTAAGACGAAACGACCAAATATTGCCGTTATAGAAATTCCGGGACTGATCGTAATTCAATATTTAAATTTTAACCGCCGCAGTACCGGCGTATAATTTTTCACAACTGGACTTTCTATCTATAGTAATTTTCTTTTAATAAATTAGTTCAGAATAATTATTCGCGTAACGGACAATATACCAGATGGATAGCCTTTATTTTGCCGCCTCGGAAATTGGCGGCTTAGATTTCAAGATTTTTACCTCTCATAAAGGCGTAAGGCAAATCTTCATAAATAAGAGAGACGGAGCTGTTGAAACTCCCGATCTTATAAGCCTTCATCCCGATGATCCCTTTATGTTTAATGTATTTGAAGAACTTTCTCAATATTTTAAAAATGAGCGGAAGGTCTTTTCCGTCCCGCTCGATCTTTTCGGAACAGACTTCGAGGTAAAAGTATGGAAAGAATTGTTAAAAATTCCTTTCGGAAAAGTTATTTCATACTTAGAGCTTTCAAAGAGACTTGGAGATGATAAGCTAACCCGGGCTGTAGGTAAAGCAAACGGCTCAAATCCAATTCCGATAATCATTCCATGTCACCGTGTAATTAATTCCGACGGCTCTTTAGGCGGATATTCTGCCGGACTACATATAAAGAAAAAGCTGCTTAAACTGGAAGGAAGCTTAAGCCTCGGACTATTTGATTAAGCTGCAATGTGGTATTTCAAGCAGCTACTTCTCTTCTGAATGCCGTCCTGCCGTCCGGTTCTTCGTCAAAAAACATTTGACCGTTATTATTCCTAATCAGCTCGTTGAGTTCATCCTGGTAGAAAAATTTTTGTCTTCCAAAGGCAGGGCGTAAATCTGTAAGCCACGTAGCCTTCTTATCAAACTTTGCAAAGAAGGGGCGCTTGCACCAATCGGGGTTTCTTGCCTGAATTAAATTGAGGACAAAAACCTTCTCGCCTCTAACCTCGGTAACGCCTTCAATAGCAACCTTACCCGGAAGCGCAGACATAGACGGTCCCCGTACTGTACGGCTTAAACCCGATACCTGTTTGTAAGCATTCCTAAAAATTTTGTAAGCTCTGATTAACGGGATGGCAAAATAATTTTTAGCTCCGGTGTTTCTTTCTATAAAGAAGTAATACGGAATGCATCCCAGGTTGACCTGCTCTCTCCACATCCTTGCCCAGATTTCGGAGTTGTCATTAATATGTTTTATTAATGGCGACTGAGTCCGAATTTCTGCGCCTGTATTGCGGATTCTTCTTACTGCCTCTTTTGCAACATCGGTAGAAAGCTCTTTCCAGTGATTATAATGCCCCATGATTGAAAGATGCTTTCCCGCGCTAACTACCTTTTCGAAAAGACGAAGTACATCATCTGCCCCGTCGTCTGTAACATACTTATACGGCCAATACGCTACGGACTTTGTTCCGATACGGATTGTTCTGATGTGGTCGAATTCCGGCTGAAGGAGCGGCTCAATGTAGGCGCGCAGGTTTTGAGCCGACATAATCATGGGGTCACCTCCGGTAATTAATATATCGGTAAGCTGTTTGTGCTTTGCAAGGTATCCCTGGAAGCGCTTAGATTCGTCAGTTGCAAACCTTAACTCGTTCATACCTACAAACTGCGCCCACCTGAAACAAAATGTGCAGTAAGCATGACATGTTTGCCCGCGGGATGGAAATATCAACGCCGTCTCTCTGTACTTATGCTGTACGCCGTTTACGTGCTCGTCTTCGAGGTAAGGTACGTTGATTGTCATCTGCGCCGCAGGATGCGGATTCAACTCGAGACGTATTTCATCCGCAATTGCTTTCAACTCATGTGAGCTTAATTCTTGTCTTAATGCTGCTGCCATCCTTTCAAATTGGTCTTCGGTCAGCATTTCCCTTTGCATAAAGGTCAACTGAAAGATCGGGTCATCCGGTATGTTGTTCCAGTCGATCAGCTCATCGACGACATAATTATTTGTGCGGAAAGGAAGGACGTTTGAAACGACTTTCAAAGCAAATCTTTCCTCTTCGCCAAGCTTCTGCAACTGTTGAATCTGCCCGATATTCCATATGCCGAAGAATCTCATCTTTTTAGGCTGTATCTTCATAGCATTCTCCTTTTTTATTTTTAAAGATAGAAATAGCTAATCTTTCATAGAGATTAACACAGATTAAACCAGATTAACTACTTATTTTATTTGCGCGAGTATAAAATCCGGGCTACCGGATTTCGTGTGATATTTTTTTTGCAATATAAGAAATATTTTCAATAAGTCAAGAGCAGGATGGAACAAAAAGGATTTTTATAAGGGAAATAAAAAAAGCGGCAGTCAGCCGCTTAAGATTTATTTAATTTCTGAAACCTTGCTTATATCGTCAAGCTTTACAAATCTTTCATTAAACTTGAAAGTTCCTTTCGAAGACTTAATAGATTTTATCAGTTTTACGCTTACGCCTTCGACTTTCTTTTTCGCTTTTGCCTTATCCGCAAATGTTTGCTGCTTTGCCATATTTACACCTCAAATTTTAAGTGTGCAAATATAGGCAATGCGCCCGAAATATAAAAGGATTCTCTGCAACACCAAACCTACAATATAGATACATGAACGTGCATTTTTAACCCATGCAATTATGCTCAACGTTTTGTTAAAGTGGAATGAATTGTTTGTTAAAGCAGGTCTGCAAAAATTGCGTCCACCACTTTATGCAAATCGTTTGGTGTTAGGCAAACCTGCATTCCTCTTAAGCCGGCACTAACATAAATTTTCTCAAAGAGCTGGGAAGTTTCCTCGATGAAAACCGGGTAATCCCTTTTCATACCTATCGGAGAGCACCCGCCGCGGACATAACCGGTAAGCTGAAAAAGCTCCTTAGTCTTAACCATCTCAATTTTCTTATTCCCGCTTACTGAAGCTGCTTTCTTAAGATTTAGTTCTTCCGAAACGGGAATACAAAAAATGTTGATACCGTTTTTATCTCCATGCGCCACTAAAGTTTTGAAAACCGTTTCCACTACAGCGCCGATCTTTTTTGCGACGCTTGGACGGCTCAAGTCTTCCTCATCTACCTCATAAGAATGAACTGTGAACGGGACGCCGCGTGATTCAAGTATACGGACAGCATTTGTTTTATTCATTATAATTATGAAGAAGTCTTTTCCATTTCGAACCGCAGTTCATCGTAAGTCAGTTCATAGCCCTCGGCTTTTAATAAGAACCTCGTGTAAGGATGTTCCGGTGAGCTGAAAATTTCATCAACATTTCCGCTCTCAACTATTTCCCCTTTGTACATAATCAGAATTTCGCTGCAAAGCTTCCGGAGTATCTTTAAGTTATGCGCAATACAAATCATCGTTAGACCGGTTTCATCATTGATTTTTCTGAAAAGATTTAGAAGGTTCAACTGGGACCCGGCATCCTGCGCGGAGAAAGGCTCATCTAAAATTAGGAGCTCCGGTTTAACAGCCAGCATTCTTGCAAGTGCAGCCCGCTGCTGTTCGCCCCCGCTCAGCTCATAGCCTTTACGATCCCACAAATGTTCCGGGAAGTTCAGCGAGCGAAAAATATTTTCAGCCTCACCCGCGGAGTTCTTATTATTTCTATTTCTTGCCGAAGCAGCCTCTTTAACAACATCGCTTATAATTCTAAAAGGATTTAGTATCTCGCCGTTATTCTGGAATAAAATCTGGATCGGGCTGATCTTAGTCGTCTCCCATTCGCCGGATTTATTGAACACTATCCTGCCGCTCGATTGAGGAATGACTCCTGCAATAATTTTTGCCAGCGTTGTTTTGCCGCTGCCTGATTCGCCTGCAATGCCAAGTATCCTTCCGCGTCCGAGACGGAAAGAGATATCTTTTAATATATCCTTTATGGGTTCCCCCGGGCTGAAAAATCCGCTCTTTTCTACTTTATAAAAAATATTTTCCGCAATCAGCAAATCATTCATAGAGATAACCGTTTGTATGAGTCCAGAAAAGAGTCAACAATTCCGTTTCCTTCCGGGTTAAAAAAATCTTTGCAAGGATAGAACTTACTAAGCCTGCCGCCGGATAAAAATGCAACTTCATCGCTCACCTTCTTAGCAAAGTCAAGGTCATGAGTAACAAGAAGAACTGCCCGACCATTCAATCCGTTATTGCCAGTACTGCCGGAAACAAATTCTCTCAATTTTAAAAGGAACAGGTTTGAAATTGCCAGATCTATCCCCGAAGTCGGCTCATCTAAAATAATAATTTGAGGACGGGCGAGAAGAGCCAGGACAAAATTTATTCTCTGAGCCATCCCGCCGCTTACCTCGTATGGATAAAGCTTAAGCAGCTCCTCCGCTTTAGGCAAAAGGAAATATTCCAGTAGGGGTTCAATGTCATCTTCTATTTTAGCCAGCCTGTTAAAGTAGTATCCGAACCTTTTCAGATGATCGAAGCTGCCCACCGCATCCTGGAAAACATATTTTATTTTATCTCTTCTTAACTGAAGCAGACTGTCGTAATCAAGAGAGAGTAAATCTTTGCCGCCGAATATAACATTTCCCACAACCGAATATAGCCGGGGATTAAGCAAGCCTGTAAGCGATTTAATCAAAGTCGTCTTGCCGCTGCCGTTCGTTCCGACTATTGTAAAGACAGCGCCTTTCCGGAGTTCAAACTCTACCCCAGTCAGTAAAGTCCTTTTTCCTTTAAGCGAAAGCTCTTTTATTTCAGATCTGATCATTTCCAAGAGACAATTACATTTTTAATTTAGGAAACAAAATAATAAATTAACATTAAAATTATTAGTAATATTTTTCTATCCGGCACATGAAAAACAAATATCTACTATTAGCCCTTCTATTTTTCACAGCCCTCTTTTTATCTTCCTGTACCAGAGAAGTTCCTATCGCTCAGAACCGGGTTGTGGTTGCAATTTCATCTGATATCGAATCGACAAATCCTTTGTTCGCTTTTAACATCGATGAGGGAACAATATCGGAGCTTCTGTATTTAAGCCTTGTAAGGCACGGCTGGAATTTTGATACAGGCAGCATGACGACTTCACCTATGCTGGCAAAAAGCTGGGAGTGGAACAAAGACTCTTCTTCAATTACATTAGATTTGCGGGACGATGTAAAGTGGTCAGACGGCAAACCTGTAACTGCAGAAGACGTTGTCTTTTCATTCGATGTCTACTCCGACCCGCTGGTACAGAGCAAGCTTTACGGCTCGTTCAAGCATTTTTATACCGATACCTCAATGCATGTCGATCTTAAAAGGACTTTCGACGTTATAAATCCGTACAAGCTTATAATCAACTTCAAAAAGAACTCAGCCTCTTCTTTCTATGATTTTGATTTCCCGATAATTCCCGAACATGTTTATAAAAGTTTAAGCCGCAAAGATTTTGTAACGGCGGAAAAGGAAATTAAACCGGTTACAGATGGTCCGTTCGAGCTTTCTTCATGGAATAAAAACCAATCGATTATTCTGAAGGCGAATAAGAGTTCCTTCCTTTATAATTCCGGCAACATAAATGAACTGATTTTCAAGATAGTACCGGATTATTATTCGCAGTTAACACAGTTGAAACGCGGCGAGATTGATTTTATGCAGGACATTAGAGCCGATGACTACCCCCTCCTCAGGAGACAGGATAATCTTCAGCTTACATCGCTTCAAGGGCGGGAGTATGATTATGTCGGCTGGAATAATTTAGATCCGGATGTATATAAAAAATCAAAGCGCATTGTTCCGAACAGGCTTTTCGGAAGTGCACTGGTAAGGACGGCATTAACGTATGCAATCAACCGCGCTGAAATTCTCCATGAGTTTTTAGACAACCATGGCGAGGTAGCTTTTGGTCCGGTTGCTCCTATTTTCACTTCGGCAAACGATACTTCTTTGAAGCCGCTCCCCTATTCTCCCGATAAGGCAAAGCTGCTGCTGGCTGAGGCTGGATGGAAAGAAAATAAAAGTACGGGTATACTTCAAAGGGGAGGCAAGGATTTTTCCTTCACGCTTGACATTCCGTCTGGCAACCCGCGCCGGGAATTTGCTGCAACTGTAATCCGTAATAACCTACGCGAAATCGGAATCAATATGAATATTGAAAAGCTTGAGCCCGAAGTTTTTTTCCAGAAAATGTTTGCCAGAGAATTGAATGCATGGATGGCAGGCTGGTCCGTCTCAATACCGCCGGATTTAAAACAATTCTGGTATTCAAAGCTTGACGACGCCCCGCTTAATGTTGCAAGCTATCAAAGCAAGGCTGCGGACAATCTGCTTGACGAGATAGAATCTACGAGATCTGGAAAGCTGCGGGATGATCTTTACAGGAAACTGCAGACTATAATTTACAGGGACAAACCGGTAACTTTTCTTTACTGGATCGACAACCTGATGGCATATAACAAGCGGATAACCAATTTTAAGCTTACCCCCTTAGGTCCATTCCAAAAATGCTGGGAGTGGTCAGTTAGATAGATACCGTATGATAAAAAAACAGTCCGCCGGTTCTAATGGAATTATAAAGCTTTTGTTGAGAAGAGTGATGACTTCTCTTGTTGTCCTGTTCTTAATGATAACGTTTTTATTTTTTCTACTGAGGATCGCGCCGGGTGACCCCTCGCAGAAATTTGTTTCACCGGATTTAAGCCCGCACCTGGCGGCAGCCGTAAGACAGTCTTTCGATCTTAATAGTTCTCTTTTAGACCAATACAAGACGTTCATTTTAAACCTAAGCAGAGGCGACTTCGGTATATCTTACACCTACCGTATACCGGTAATAGAGGTGATTGGTCAGTTCCTTCCATTCACCATAATTTTTTCTTTGATTTGTTTTATAATCCAGGTTAGTGCGGGATTCCTGCTTGCACTTTTTGCCGTAAAAAAAATCAATGGAACGCGGGACAAGTTGATTTCCAGGGCAAGCATAATGGTTTACGCTATGCCTTCGTTTGTAATAGGAGTTGCGCTTATCTTTATCTTCTCCGGTCTTCTGAATATTTTTCCTTCATCGGGGCTAAGCTCGTTTGATTCGGGTTCATACAATTTTTTCCAGAAGATCGCTGATTACGCCAGGCACATGCTTCTGCCGGTAATTACTTTATCACTTGGCGGCATTGCTGTTTATTATAAGTACCTCCGCGATAACCTCGAGGAAACTTACAACAAAGGATTCGTAGAGAACCTGCGCGCTAATGGATTTGCGGAAAGTGAAATAACAAGGAAGCACGTTATACCAAATGCGGTCAGCCCGTTAATTGCGGTTGCGGGGGTAGAGCTTGGGCTGCTGTTCGGCGGCGCATTGATTACAGAAGTCATTTTTGCATTGCCCGGAATGGGAAGGCTTACCGTGAACGCAATCTTATCCAGAGACTATCCGCTGGTTACCGGGTGTACTTTTATATCAGGCGTCCTGGTAATCTTCACAAATCTTGCCGCAGATTTGATAAAGGCAAAGCTTGATAAAAGAATTGTGAAAGGGATCCTGAATTAGATGACGCTTGCAGCAAAGGACAACCAACCATTCTTTCATATAGAGATTTTTTATGCCCGCTTGTTAATATTTGATTGCCTGGTGCCCGGTATCAGTAATCCGAAGGTGAATTTCTATGACGGCTTATAGAATACACCTGAAGGTCTGGCATTTAATTATTTTTTCTTTTGCCGTGTTATTTCTGCTGCGGTTTAATTTTATAATCAACTCGGTACTGCTCGCCATCCAAACGATAAGGCTTATATTTGTAGCGCCTTCATTTGTGCTGCCTCAGATCAATTTTCAATTTGCCGACCCGCTCGTCTCATCTGTCTTAGTAATAATTATACCTATAATTATTCTCTTTAATCACGGCGCTGAATTTTTTGAGAAGAAAATTAATTTTACGTCGGTAGTAATTGTCATACTCTCGATCTTCTTTTTCCTTGCGCCGCTTGCGGCAGGAACAAACCCGGACTTTCAAAAGAACTTATCGGTAACAAAGCTTCTGCCTCCTTTCAGCAGGGTCAAAATTCTGCATTTGAAATCGGAAAACGGCACGGTAAGCGATAAGAATTATTTTTTCTTACTGAAAAAATTGGTTGTAAAAAGGTCATTCGATGAGAGATTGGTTTTTGCCGACAGCATAGTTAACTCCTCAAATGTAATCTGTTACCAGGGTGGGTTTGCCGCAAAGTTTCCTAAAGAACAGGTAGAATTCAGGCAAGGTAAACCGGTTGTCTCTTCAAGAATATTTCTTTTGGGAACGGACGAATACGGCAGGGATATCTTTTCAAGATTAATTTACGGCGCAAGAATATCTTTATTCGTCGGCTTAGGCTCTGTGCTTGTTTCTTTAGTGCTCGGTATTTCTCTCGGGTTTGCTGCAGGTTATCCGGGAGGAATAACAGATTCGTTATTGAGCAGAGTAACGGACATGTTCCTTGCCTTCCCGGTAATCTTTTTTATAATTTTAATTATCGCCTTATTCGGCAACTCAATTGTAAGCGTTATTTTTGTCCTTGGCTTTTCCGGTTGGATGAGTCTGTTCAAGATTGTAAGAGGAGAAGTAATCTCGCTAAAGAATAAAGACTACTTTATAACTGCCCGCTTGACCGGGCTGACAAGGACACGGCTGCTGACAAAAGAAATTCTCCCTGTTATAATTGCGCCGGTAATTGTTAATTTGGTTTTTCAATATGGAAATGTAATTTTAGCAGAGGCGGCGTTAAGCTATCTCGGGCTGGGTACCGGAAGCTCTTATCCTTCATGGGGAGCGATGATAGAGTCCGGACAAAGCTATTTATCGCAGGCTTGGTGGATGATCTTGTTCCCGGGGCTTGCACTGTTCTTTACGCTTCTTGCGGCGAATAATTTAGGAAAAGAGATAAATACATATTTTAATCCCAGGTTGGAAGAATGATAAATCAAAAATACAATATCAAGAAATTGCTGGGAAAAGGAAGAAGCTCGGTCTTTTTATGTGAAGACGTCGAGTTTCCCGGGAAAGATATAGCAATTAAAATCTTACCTGATAAGGTTGATGAAGCAGAAATAAAATTTTTCAGAGACGAATTCTTTACGCTCCACAAGCTGCATCATCCCAACATAATTAAATCGCTTAGCCTCGGCACTGTACTTGAAAACGATAGGAAAGAGATTTCCACCGGAAGCAGATTTTTTACTCTTGAATATTTTGGAGGTAAAAACCTTCTGGAATATAAAAGACTAAAAGACGAAAAGGTTCTGGTGGAGGTTGTAAAGCAAATATGCTCGGTGCTATATTACCTTCACCTATCTAATTATATTTACTATGATCTGAAACCGGAAAATATTTTAGCCGCGGATATAAACGGGCAGCCTGTAATAAAGATGATTGACCTTGGCTTTGCACAGTACACGGTTGGGAATATCGAGAGCCTGATTCGCGGTACCGCCGAGTATATTGCGCCTGAGATCTTGAGAAACCAGGCTCATGACTTCCGCGTTGACTTTTACTCACTCGGAATTATTCTTTACCGTATTGTTTACGACCGCTTCCCTTTCAATACGGACAGCGAACTTGAAATTTACAAGGCACACATCGAAAAGGAATTTGATTTCCCCGAAACTGGTTTTTCCGGCAAGCTGGTTAACGTAATAAAGAAACTATTAGCCAAGGAGCCGGAGGAAAGATATGGAAACGCTGTACAGATTTTAGCAGACCTCGATATACCGATCGATGAAAGCCTGACAAAAGACTGGCTCCCGGCAAAGGTGTTTGCCGACAGAAAAGATTCCCTTACAATTCTTAAAACCTATCTTGCAGACAATGCGAGCGGCGAGGTCTTTACGGTCCGCGGTTCAGAAGGCTCCGGGAAGACAACCCTGGCTTATGAAATTTATGCTGCTGAAGAAAAGTGCATCTTTATCGAGAACAACAATTCGTTAACGGGGATGGATTTTGTAAAGTCTTTCCTTGATAAAATACTTTTTAATGATTTTATTTATTCGGGTTTATCAAGAGGATTACGGGAAAAAATAGAAAGCCTTACCCGGAACAACCCGGGAGAGCTGGTTAACAAACTTAAGTCTGTCCTAAGCGAGATTACGGAAAAGAATAAATTTATCCTTATACTCGACTCATTCAATACTTACAACAGCTTCGCTACAGAGCTTTTCAGGGACTTGATGCCGATCCTGCAAGTGAACAAAATAAAGGTCATCTTAACCGAAAATACCGACAAGCCTTTTATAACCGACTTCATCCACAACCTGCGTGAAGTCAACTTGTCGCCGTTTACCGAAATACATTTAAATGAATACCTGGATAAAAGTTATTCATCGCTTTTCCCGAAGGAAGAATTGAGAAAGCTTATACTTACGTATGCGGACTTGCTTCCCGGTAATCTTGAAAGCTTCATCAAAGATATAATACTTTTGAAGATACTGACCTTCACACCGGACGGTATTAAGATAAGTACTGACCCTCATTCAGTTGCACTGCTTAAAGGCTCGCATGAGGAAATTTACGCTTTGAGGTTCAAGTCTCTGAACAAAGCCGAAAAAGAGGCAGCGCAGTTTATCTCTGCCTTTGAGATTTCGGTTGACCTTCACGCAGCGTCCGGCTTTCTTAAGCGGACGTATGAAGAGACTGTAAAAATTTTTGAAAAGCTTGAGCAGAAGAATATCATTCATCCGCTTAAATCAAATGTCAACCCCTTATTTGTCTCCGAAGGCTTAAAAAGGTATGCATATTCAACAATAAAAGAAAAGGATAAGTACCATTCATTAATTTCGAAATATATTAAAAAAGACTTCCCGGACTTTAATAAGCCGGAACTTGCACGGCAGTTTGAATCGGCGGGAGACTTTATTTCGAGCACCTCGGTACTCCGGGATGAGCTAAAAGAGGCGGAATCAATTTCGGCGTATTCTTACGAGAAGAATATACTTCAACACATTGTCAAATTTCCTCTCGATAAAAATGAGATTACGAAAACAAAGCTAAGCCTGGCTGATGTGTATTTTAAGCTAAGCGAGTACAGCGATGCATTAAAGCTTTTGGAGGAACTGCTCATTGAAATAACCAATAAGAACGAGAAACAGCAGCTTCAAATAATGAAAGGACGAAGTCTGATCGGGCTGACGGAATACGAGGAGGGTAGAAAGATCCTTGAGCCGCTGCTTGGCGAAGTTAAAGACGACAGCAGCCGTCAGAAACTAATGCTTGAGATTGCAACGGTTGAGTTTAACCTTAACCGGTATGAAAGGTCATTAGCTGCATGTGAAAAGATTATTAAAGACAGGAGTGCTGAGCCGGAAGACGTCGGGCAGACTTATGAGATGCTCGGATTGATCTCGTTATACAAAGACAACAGCCCTGATGATGCGCTGAAATACTTTGGCAAGGGATACAAGGCTTATGAGAATGCCGGGCTCAAGTTCAGGCAGGCACAAATGCAGATGAACATCGGCAACATTTACGGCATGAAAGGAGAGAATGATAAGGCTTATTCTTTCTGGAACAAATCACTGGAAATAAATCACTCGATTGGCAACCTGGACCAGGAGGCAAAGATTTACGTTAACCTCGGAATATATTACCTGGATAACCTGAACTTCGAGAAATCAATTGAATCTTACCGGAAGTCTTCAGCAATCTTTATAAGCCTCGGAAATAAAAAAGGACTTGGGCTTGTGCAGACAAACCTGGGTGAGATATATACTATTTCCTGCGATTATCAGAATGCATTAGAGTCTCTTACTTCCGCGGTTACAACCTTTGAACGGCTTCAGAACGTGGAAGAGAAGCTTGAAGCCCTGGTAATGCTTGGAAAGCTAAGCTTTATTACCGGTGATTACGAGGAACTTGATTCCATAATTAAGGCATATAAAGCTACGTCGGAATCAATCGAAATGACCGAAAGATATAATAATTATTTTGATTTCCTTGATGCATTAAGGAAGTATTCCTCTAACGAGATAAGCGGATTATACGGCTTGCTCGAAAAGCTAAGAGAATCATTCCTGGAACAGGAAAGCCGGTACGATTACTTTCTCTGCGCTATGCTCGGTGTAAAGATCAATATGCAAAACGGGAATTATGCAGGCGCATACGAAGGGCTCCATAAAGAGGAACTGCTGAACCTTTGCGCTGCCAACCCGCTGTTTGAAGCCGAAAGAGTCTATATGCTGGGTGAAGTGCTGGAACGAGATGAATCCCTCGAACAGAAATCCTTTATAGATTACTATCTCTCGGCTTATCAGATAATTTCGGGAACTTACGTAACAGAACTAACGTGGAAAGTATTGTACTCGCTCGCAAGGACGTACGGCGACAGAGGGAATGCAGGAAAGGGGGCTGAGTATATTAAATACGCCGAATCATTAATTAATTTCATCGCAGGCAATATTAAAGATTCCAGGCTGCGGAATGCGTACCTGGCTATGCCCGGAAGAAAAGAAGCGCTTGAGAAGCTTAGACAGCTTCATGATAAATATTTATAATGCAAAAGTTCCATGCTAAAATAAAAGTCTACTCCGACGTCGAGGATGTTTCATCGATACATTCTTCCCTGCGGCAGTTAGAGCTGAAAAGTCTGCCGGTAATAGTTCAGAATACCAGGAGATTCTCGGTCCTTCCGAATGATATAATAATATTGCAGTTGAACGATCTTGAATCGCCGCTGCTTAACAAGCTTGTAAAAATAAAAAACAACATAAAGAACAAGGTCATCTTTGTAATACCTGAAAACAATGCGCTGCTCGTCAGCTCTATTGCAAAGCTCGGGTTTATAGACATTTTTATTCTGCCCTTTGAAATCTACAAGCTGATATCATACCTTGAAGAAATAATAATAAACAACGCATTCCTTACAACTGTACTGCCGACTGAAAAGTTCGCTGAGAACATAGACAGCTTCGATGCGATAATCGGAAGCTCGGAAAAGCTTAAGAAGGTAATCGACTTTGCTAAAAAAGCGGCGGAGAAAAAAGACTTAAACATACTTATACGCGGCGAGACGGGCACGGGAAAAGGGATGCTGGCAAAAGCTATTCATAATATTAATAAAGATAAGAAAGGATCATTTGTCGATATTGTCTGTTCTTCAATACCAGAGAACCTGCTGGAGTCCGAGCTATTCGGCTACGAGCCGGGCGCCTTCACAAGCGCAAAGAACAGGAAGCTCGGTTTGTTTGAGCTTGCTGAAGAAGGGACACTTTTCCTGGATGAGATAGGCGACCTCTCGACCGATATTCAAAAGAAGCTTCTAAGAGCAATAGATAAAAAATTGATAAGACGGCTCGGCGGTCTGCATGACATACCAATCAATACAAGGATTATATCCGCTACAAACATGGACCTTGAAAGCCTGATTGTTGAATATAAATTCCGAAGCGATCTTTACCATCGTCTGAATGTAATTATGCTTGAGCTGCCTCCGCTCCGGGAGCGCGGTGATGACGTACTTCAGCTTGCGGATCATTTTATAAAAGAGTTCAACAAGCAATTCAATAAAAGCATAAAGAGGATGGATGCGGAAGCAAGAAATTTTATACTTAAATATCCCTGGCTTGGAAACATCCGCGAAATAAGGAATACGTTTGAAAGAGCCGTGCTTCTTTCATCCCAGCCGGTATTAAGGCTAAACGATCTCTCGAACATTGTAAATATGGCTCCCGCACGAGCAAACACTGAAAGCGGAGAGCACTTGGTATTTCCGCAGCATATAAAGCTCAATTTAAATTATACCTCAACAAGTCTCGATAAGTTAAACCAGGAATACATACAAGCGCTCTTAAATAAGACAGGCAATAACAAATCCAAGGCAGCAAAATTTCTCGGCATCTCGAGAGCGCGGCTGGATAGAATGATAAAGTAAGGATCCCGCCGGATATTTTTTGAGGTAATTATTTATATCAATGCTATCACGGGCTTCTCTTGATGGAACCTTTGACATTACATTTGAGTATTGAGAATTTCCTTATCACTTACACCCGTCCATTTTTTTCAAGTGGCGAACACATAGTATAAGTAAGTCGCAAATCGACCAATATGTAGAACAGACTTGAGTCTGTAATTTTATAAAGTGTGTCCATGCAGAAATTTTGCTTTTGGGTTATTCTCGTGGCTAAATTTACATAGCGGTATTTTCCGGGGAAAGATCATCCTTTGATAGACACAATCTTATTATTCAATTTAAATAGAATTATTCCCGGATGAATTATATTTTTTTTAATCCGGGTTAGTATTTATAGATATTCTCGTAGCCGTTCTCTTTTAATTTTCCGGCAAGTTTCTTTAACTCTTCGTCGTCAAGAGCATCTTGAATTGCAGGGAACAAAACCCATTCCTCCATTTGAACATGAGCCTCCAGCTTTTTCCCAAGCTCGTCCAGCTTGTTTATAATATTCTCCCTATCATCTAATGATTGGACAAGGCTGTGAATCTCAGTATGCTCCCTCACCATTTCATCCAAATGCTTATCTACCTTGCGGGTAAAACTTTTTACAACCGGTATTAAAATATTCTCTTCTATATAAAAATGATTTACAAGCTCCTGCTCATAAAAATGAGTTGTAAATCTTATTTTCTCATCGGTAGTCTGCGGCATGCCTTCAATAGCCCGGCTGTTCTTTTTAATCATCTGCGCAACCATAAGCCCGTGGAAGTGGTCATGCGCGATGGAGAATAAATTCTTTCGTTTAGTCATATATATTTAGTATTAAAATTTGCGGGACAAATATAATTTACACGAAATAGATATGAAGTGATTGGATACGTCAATAGATATTTACAGGCAAGGCAACTTTGTTTTTATAAGTAAGTATACACCTATAAGGGCAATACCCGGTATTACGTCATAACCCGGTCAAAACGGCTTATCGGTTAATAGACCCTCACAGTGGTAAGACTTTAATGGTCTCTAAAAATGCCTGACTACTGCTATTTCATTACCCGGAAAATTACTCTTCCGTTCCCTGGAATATTTCTCCCACCAGTTTTATAGCCTTGGGAAACAATATATAGTTCTCAAGATAGACATGCTTGTGCAGATCTTCCTCAAACTCCTTGAGCTCTTTGTAATATGCTGAATAAGTTGTGCAGGCATCAACAGGTATAGAATAATTGTCCGTTAACTTTCTAATTTGAAATAAGCTGTCGCCTGCCGAAGCGTGCTCTGCTTCCATCATATTTACCGGATTTCTAATTGTTCCGAAAAACGGCGGCTCCGGCTTTGATCTGTTGTTCTTTACCTTTACAAGATATTTAATATACGGGAAAAGCATCTGTTCCTCTTTCATTAGATGCTGACGCAAATCTTTATAGACTATTGAGAATATTTTATTAATTTCGATTGTTTCAGGATGTTTCATC
>JBJKRP010000055.1:0-3645 GCA_046704565.1 Ignavibacteriaceae bacterium
GTGGTTTTGAAATAATTTTTTAACATAATTTCTCCTGCCATTAATGCTCAATTTTTTATTTAAATTTCACTATTTACTCCTGGAATAGGGGTATTCCCAACCGGAACACCTCTATTACTGATGGAAAGCGCACTATCCTTTATAGAAATAGAGTTATCTCTTATGGAAAAAACTCTGTGCCTTTTATAAACAGCGCAATCTTCAATAGAAATAGTTCTGTACCTGGTGTAAATAAGGCGATGCCTGGTAGCGATAGCCTTATGTTCGGTGACAATAGCCTTATGCTTTGAGAAGATAACCCTATGCCTTGTGGAGATAGTCTTATGCCTTAAGGAGACAGCCTTATGCCTTAAGGAGACAGCCTTATGCCTTAAGGAGATAACCGCATGCTTTAAGGAGATAACTGTATTCCTGGTGAATATAACTCTGTTTCCGGTGAAAATATCACTACCCTTGGTGGACAAATCCCTGTCTCCATCAATATTAATTATCGCTTTAATCAAAATAACCTTCCTGCAATTAATAAAATTTCTGTTTTACTTTGCCGTAGTTATTATATCATCAAAGATGTTTCGCTATGCTCTTAGCGCTTTGCTCTCTGCGAGATTCATTCATATCTCAAACTTTTCACCGGGTTTGCCGTTGCCGCTTTAATCGCATGCGAACCGACTGTTAGTAGTGCTATTAAGAGTGCAAGCAAACCTGATACTGCAAAAGTCCATAGGCTTAGATTAGTCCTGTACGCAAAATCATTCAGCCAATTAAGCATTACAAAGTAAGCCGCGGGCCAGGCAATTATATTTGCAATCAATACCCACTTGGTAAATTCTTTTGAAAGCATACTTATTAATTCTATTACCGAAGCTCCCAGCACCTTTCGTATACCGATTTCCTTTTTCCTTTGCTCTGTAATAAAAGATGCCAGCCCGAACAGTCCGAGACACGCAATAAATATTGCAAGCCCTGAAAACAAGGCTGCAATTGTGCCCGCTCTCTGGTCTGACGCATACAGCCGCGCTAAATTCTCGTTAATAAATGAACCGTAAATGTCTTCTCCGCCGGTTGTCTTTTTCCATGTTTCGTTTATGAATGCAATTGTGTTTTTAATATTTGCTGAAGATACCCGTATTGTTAAGATACTTGCCGCCTGCGTTACAGGACTTAAATAAAGTGCAAGCGGTTTTATCTGTTCATGAAGAGATTGATAATGAAAATCTTTTATCAATCCTACAATCTTGTATGCTTTTGATGGCGGTCCTATTTTAATTAATTCCGTACCGATAGGGTTTTCAACTCCGCATAGTTTTTTCATTGCTTCGTTTATTACTACTGCCGAAGTATCCGAAGGAAATTCTTTTGAGAAGAAACGTCCCTGAAGCAGCGTTATCTTAAATGTTTTTAAAAAATCAAAATCAACATCCAGGTATTGACTGGAAATGACATTGGAAGTTTTTCTTTCATTATTGCTGCCGGAACCGGCATTGTATGCATAACCATCTCCGGGAATTCCGTTGTAAAACATAATTGAAGAATTGGTTAAAGAAATAATATTAGGATTCTTTAATAACTCCTGTTTCATAACTTGTAATTTGTTTTCAGGTACTCCGAAATTTATTATTGCATAAAGGTTTTCCCTGTTAAATCCAAGATTTTTATTTTGAATATAACTAAGCTGGTCTTTAATAATTATTGTGCAGATTATTAAGGCAATCGAGATGGTAAATTGAAGGACAACCAGCCCGCTTCTTAACGTGCTCTTTTTAATTTTCCTTTCGAAGCCCGCCTTGAATAAATGGACAGGCTTGAACGATGAAAGATAAAAAGCAGGATAGCTTCCCGAAAGTATTCCGATAATTACCGCAAAGAGTAAAAGACCGGGAAGCGCATACATGTTGTTAAATAATTCAAGCTTTAAATTTTTCCCGGACAATTGATTGAAAAACGGAAGTGTTATTTCAATTAAAGTAATTGATATTAGAAGTGCAAAAAGTGAAACCAAAATAGACTCGGTAAGGAACTGTCCGATTAATCTTGTTTTATTCGAGCCGAGTGTCTTTTTTATCCCTACCTCTTTAGACCGGGATTCGGACCTTGCTGTAGTCAGGTTAATAAAATTTATAACAGCTAAAAGCAAAATGAAAAAAGCCACAGCAGAAAAAATATAAACATAGTCAATGTTGCTCGTACTTTGCTGAGCCCACTCGGTGTTCGGGTCAATCCCATAGTCCTTTTGAGAATACAAATAAATTGATGTTAAAGGCTGAAGATATAAATTCCACGAATTGCCTTTGTTAAGGAATTCACGGAAAGGAATACCAAGCGCAGATTCCGCTTCCGGTCCTACGTAATCATAAACAATTTTATTTAGCTTCTTCTGAAAGATTACTGGATCGGTACCTTTCTGTAAAACAATGAAAGTCGTGTATGACATGTTCAGCCAGACATTATTATTTGACTGCGGGTACGTAGACATTGATAAAAGAAAATCGCATCTGAAGCTTGCATTAGCCGGGAAGTCTTTCATTACTCCTGTTACAAGGTAAGAAGTTTGGTAATCAGCATTCAAAATTTTCCCGACGGGATTTTCACTGCCGAAATATTTGTGTGCCGCAGATTCAGTCATCACTATACTATTCGGATGGCTAAGAACGGTCTTAGGATTGCCGTTTATAAGTTTCAGCGAAAACACATCAAAGAAATTTGAGTCAGCAGTATATATGCGCCTCTCTCTGAAAATTTCATCTTTATACTTTAAGACATGATTACCAAAAAATCCGATTCTTGTGTATGTAGTTACTTCCGGGAAGTCCCTGGCAAGTGCACCGCCTAATGGTGCTGCTGTTTTGCAGTTGCTGCTTTCCTGACCGTTAATCGAGGACTTTACATACACCCGGTAAATAGAGCCGGCATTTTTGTAAAACTTATCATAGCTAAGCTCATTACTGATATAAAGCAATATTATCACACAGCTTGTAATTCCAATTGCTAAACCGAAGATATTTATTAAGGAATATCCTTTATTCTTCTTGAGATTTCTAAATGCAATTTTTATATAATTTTTTAACATAATTTACTCCTTTGTGGCTGTCAGCAATCAGCGGTCAGCTTTCAGCCAAAAACTGATAGCCGAATGCTTCATTGATTTTAGCTAACATCTTTGTTACATTGTACGAGCAAAAAAACTTTATACGAGAAACTGCTATGGGAATGTTTAAAGTACATGTAAAGGTTTCCAATCCATCTAAGCCCGAACTTTTTTTTGAAGAAGATTTTTGGGTTGATACAGGTGCGTTCCATAGCTTTATTCCCGAAGACCGACTGCAATCCATCGGTATCAAGCCTATGCATTCCAGAGAAGTAATATTGGCTGATGGTCGACGCAGCCGTCGTCTTGAGGGCGAAGCATTATTTACACTTCCTGAATTAAAGGAAACACATACTTGCTCGGTCTTTTTCGGTCCGAAAGAGTCATTATACTTGTTAGGTGCTACAACTCTTGAGAATTTTCTTGTAGAGGCTGACCCGGCAAACGGAAAGCTTAAACCAATTGCAGCAATCATTGGCGGTTTCCTCGCAACAAGATAAAATATATTCTAAAATAATTTTTCAACATAAGTCCTCTCTCTTCGCTATGCGCTTAGCGCT
>JBJKRP010000056.1:0-18127 GCA_046704565.1 Ignavibacteriaceae bacterium
ATTATAGAGCCGAGGGTAAAATTTGCTGCGTTAATGGGTGCATGTATTTGGGATATAATTACATGGTATTTGGGACTTCCAACAAGCTCTTCGCATGCACTAATAGGAGGTTTAATTGGAGCCGCAATTGTTAAAGCCGGACCTTCATCCTTAGTCTTTTCAGGAATTTGGAAAACAGTATTGTTTATTTTTGCCTCTCCAATATTAGGACTATTATTCGGAATAATTTTCGGTACAGGAATCTTTAGAGCATTTAGAAGAAATTCTCCCAGGCAAGTTGATAAATTTTTTAGAAGGGGTCAGTTACTCTCTGCATCCCTATACAGTCTTGGTCATGGTGGGAATGATGCACAGAAAACGATGGGGATAATTGCCGGTATCTTATATAGTTCACATTTGATAGATAAGTTTTATATCCCTTTGTGGGTAGTATTGGCATGTCATATCGCCATGGGACTTGGTACACTTTCCGGAGGATGGCGAATAGTTAAAACCATGGGGCAGCGTGTCGCAAAGTTAAAACCAGTTGATGGATTCTGCGCCGAGTCCGGTGCTGCAATTACTTTATTCATGTCTACTGCGCTTGGAATTCCAGTCAGTACTACTCATACAATTACAGGGGCAATTGCAGGAGTCGGCTCGCTGAAGAGATTAAGCGCGGTAAGATGGAACGTAGCGGGTAAAATTGTTTGGGCGTGGATATTCACCATACCTATTGCTGCAGCTATTGCAGCAATGTTCTATTTATTGGTAAATATCTTTTAATTACATTAACACGAAATTATCCGTGCAAACAAAAAAGCATAATTGAAGAATTCATTTTTATCTTCATTTGTTCTGTTTACACAAAAATATTTTTTTCGCAAAAATTCTTTTGCTTTGATACTTCACTTTAACTCCATCTCTTAACATTGTAAAGTTAAAAAAGATGCGGAGGCATATTCTTGCTTACTTATATGTGTTCAACTATAAAACAAACCAAAATCGAAAGATTTTACTTGACATTATAAGATTTTTTAACGTATTTTTGGGGCGTTGTGGGGAATTGTGGTGAAAAATACCAAATTAGGATGATGATTGTTTAAAGGTCAATTTACATATTCGGTTGATGCAAAAGGCAGAGTAAGTATTCCTGCTAAATTACGCAAACATGTTTCGCCGGAAGCGAACGATACTTTTGTTATGACACAAGGTACTGCAACTTGTATTGACGTATATCCGCAGGACCAATGGCAGAAATTTGAAGCAAAGCTTGAGAGCCTGAATGCCTTTAAACCAAATGAAGCTAAGTTTATTCGATTGATTCTTCAGTTCGCTACGGAAGATACGCTTGATAGTCAATCAAGAATTTTAGTTCCTCAGAATCTTTTGCAGTATGCTAAAATAGAAAAAGAAGTTTTAATTCTTGGCGCGTTAAAGAAAATTGAATTATGGAACCCGGAAGTCTATGCAGAGTATTTAAGGCAGACACCGGAAACTTACGAACAAATTGCAGCAGAAGTAATGGCATAGTGATGGACACTCATCATACGCCGGTAATGTTAAAACAAACTTTGGATTATTTAGTGACGGACAAGTCTGGAACTTATTTCGATGCAACGCTTGGCTTCGGCGGACACTCCGAAGGAATTCTGAATTCCCTGAACAATGATGCAAAGTTAATTTCGACCGACGTCGACTCGGATGCGTTTAAATTTTCACGTGAGAAATTTAAGAACGACAGCAGGATGAAACTCTACAACTACAATTTTTCTCAGATAGATATTATCGCCAAGATTGAATCGACAAAAAATTTTACCGGCGTATTTGCTGACCTCGGCGTATCGTCGTTTCAACTCGATAATCCTGCTTCGGGGTTCACTTACCGTGAAGAGGCTAAGCTGGATCTGCGGATGGACAAGTCAAAGGCAATCAGCGCAGCCGATATTTTAAATACCTTCCCGGAAGATGAAATTGCCAGAATTATTTTTGAGTTCGGTGAAGAGAAAAACTCGCGGAAAATTGCAAAAAGAATCTGTGAAGAAAGAAACAATAAAAAGTTTGAAACTACTTCCGACCTTGTTAAGATAGTTGAAGGATTGACACCGCCTAATTATAGAATAAAAACTCTTTCAAGAGTCTTCCAGGCTTTGAGAATTTATATCAATGATGAGCTTGAGGTCCTGAAATCGTTCTTAAAAAAATCTGTGGACTTGCTATCAGTCGGCGGAAGAATAGTCGTCCTGTCATATCATTCACTTGAAGATAGGATTGTGAAGGAAGCATTTAAGTACGAGACGCTGGAGTGCATTTGCCCGAAGGATTATCCGGTTTGCAAGTGCGATAAAGAAAGACGTTTAAGAATCTTGACCAGAAAACCTTTGACACCTCTTCCTTTAGAAGTAAAAAATAATATCCGGGCACGTAGTGCAAAGCTAAGAGCAGCCGAGAGAGTGTATGAAAAAAAGCGCTAAGCCGGCTATACTTTTTGTACTGTTCGTTTTTGTGTCGTACACATTTTTGATATTGGTATATGTCGGCGTGAGACTTGAATATGAAAAGCTGACTAAAGAAAAAGTTATTGCACAGCAGAGATTAAGCGACGTGAAGAATTGGAAAATAAATTTGCAGGTGCAGGACCAGGCACTCTCCTCCGAGGAAAGAATTGTTAAAATAGCTCAGGATGAGCTTGGAATGGTTAGGGATACCGAGCCGCCAATCATTTTGAATGTAAGTAAAGAGAAAATAGAAAAAATTACCAAGGCAATAGATAAAAAGTATGAATAACTCAAGAGCTATTTTAGTGATAGTTTTTGTAATTGCTTTTTTTGGCGCATTGCTTTACCGTCTCTTTACGGTTCAGATTTTGGACAGCAACAACTTAAAATATTACGCTAAGCGCCAGCAGATGACAGTCGAAAAAGTAAAAGCAGAGCGAGGACTGATTTATGACAGGAACAATGTCCTTCTGGTTTATAACCGCAGCGATGTGTCGTTCTACGTTGACTTAAGGATGCTTTCCGGAAGAGGCAGGAAAAAGATAGCGGATAAGTTTTCGCAGGTTTTCGGAAAACCTGTCAGGTATTATAATGAACTGATGAGCGATTCCGGGAAGACTATCTGCGTGGAAAAGAAAGCTTCGACCCAGCAGGCTTTGCAATTAAAGGACTTCAAAGTTACAGGATTATTTTCAAGGGAAGACCCGACGAGAGTTTATTATTATCAGGACTTGGCTTCGCATCTGCTTGGATATGTCGGAAGCGATTATCACGGCATGGATGGCATTGCGAAATCATGCGACAATCTATTAGCCGGAGAAGACGGAAGCATGGTTGTAATACGTGATGCAATCGGCGATATGATTTCCGTTGAAGAAGAAGAGACAAAGCCCGCTGTACCGGGCGATAATATTTATCTTACAGTTGATAAATCGTTCCAGGATATTCTTGAGCAGGAGCTTAAGAACGGTCTGGAAAAATACGAAGGCACTTCGGCTGTTGGAATAATTATGAATCCTAACAACGGGGATGTTCTTGCTTTAGCTGATGCTCCGGATTTCGACCCGAACGAATACTGGAACTTTACTGACACCACGAGAAGAGACAGGGCGGTGACCGATACATACGAGCCGGGCTCTACTTTCAAATCGTTTAGCATGGCTTCGCTGCTTGATAATAACCTTGTTAATCTGAACGAAAAAGTTTTTGTAGAGAACGGCAGGTACAAGTTTAAAAATGTTTATATAACCGATGCACACAAAACCGGCTGGCTTACTGCCCGCGGCGTAATTGAAGAGTCGAGCAACATCGGTATGTCAAAGCTGATTCAAAGATTGAATGGTGATACTTTTTATAAATATTTGCGTGCCTTCGGGTTCGGAAATTATACTTCTATTAATCTACCCGGCGAGGTAAGAGGCGTTCTAAAGAAGCCTGATGACTGGAGCGAAGTAACTAAGGAATTTATGTCGTTCGGCTACGCGGAGACAGTAACTCCAATTCAGCTTGCAACTGCATATTGTGCCTTGGTTAACGGCGGAATATTATATCAGCCGCAAATTATAGAGAAAATAACTAAGCACGACGGAGAAATCGTTTCCACCGCTCCGCCAAAAGAAATCCGCAGAGTTATATCGGAAGAAACTTCGGCAAGAATGAGAAACTTACTTGTAGGAGTTGTGAAACAGGGAACTGGAACGAATGCCCAGATTGCAAATGTTTTGGTTGGCGGTAAGACAGGAACTTCGCAGAAATTAATTGACGGAAAATATTCCAAGCTTGATTACAATTCTTCATTCGTCGGATTCTTCCCGGCGAATGCGCCCAAGATTGTCTGCTTGATTTTGGTTAACTCGCCGGCAATCGGAAGATACGGCGGCTCGGTTGCGGCGCCTATCTTTAAGAATGTTGCCGAAAGAATTATTGCGCTTAACCCGGGAGCTTATACAATTCAACCTCCGGAAGAAAAGGCAACGGCACCGGAAGTTTTAATTACAAAAAACCTCAACGTACAGATACATCCGAATCAATTGACAAAGACGAATGACACGGCAAAGATATTTTTGACTGCTGCGAATTCCGACACTATGCCGGATTTGAAAAGCCTTTCGCTCCGCGATGCTATAATCGTTTTGTCTAAGCTTGGAATCAAATATAGAATTGTCGGTTCCGGCAATGTTGATTCACAAAGCATTCAGCCGGGTGAGAAAATTCAAAAAGGTCTTTCATGCATTCTCGATTGTAAAGAGCCCGAAATAGCAGGAGCCAACGTTTATTGATGGAATTAACCGAACTATTAAATAGCGTTAAAGCAATCCAGGTAACCGGCGAGGTTCAGCGGAAAGATGTCTCCGGGATTCATTATGACTCGAGACGCGTGGTAAAGAATGCCGTCTTCGCAGCTATTAAAGGATACAAAACAGACGGTCACCGTTTCATCCTTGATGCTATAAATAAAGGCGCAATCGCAATCATACTTGAAGATAACGATTGCGTGCCTGATGAAATTTTCGACCACGACAAGATTGCAAAGATCCTGGTAAAGGATAGCCGGAAAGCTCTTGCCGAAATTTCAAATGCATTTTTCAAGGAGCCGTCTAAAAAGATGAAGCTTGTAGGAATCACAGGAACTAATGGTAAGACTACGACTTCATATTTTATAAAGAATATCTTTGAAGCAGCAGGAAATAAAGCCGGCTTAGTCGGAACGATAGCCAACTACATAGGTGATAGAGAAATTAAGACTTCGCTTACAACTCCGGAATCTAACGACTTAAACGATCTCTTCTTTGAAATGGTAAATGCAGGATGCAGCCACGCCGTAATAGAAGTTTCATCTCATTCGCTCGTACTGAATCGAGTTTACAAATTGAGTTTTGCCGCCGGAGTTTTTACGAACATTACTTCAGATCATCTCGATTTTCATCAGAATTTTGAAAATTATTTTGCAGCAAAGAAAATGTTGTTCGATTCGCTGCCGGACTCTTCTTTTTCTATCTATAATATAGATGACAAAAACGGTACGGCAATTGTAAAAGATTCCAAGGCGAAATCAATTTCTTACGGTACTTCTGCCAATGCGGATTTTATTTTGAGCGACATAAACTTTGACCTTACCGGTACATATTTTTCAATTAATTTTAAAGAAGAAAAAATTAAAGTTTCTACTTCGTTAATCGGAGAGTTTAACGCTTACAATGCCGCCGCTGCATTTGCAACTTCGGTTTTGCTTGGCGTGAATAAAGAAACAGCAGTTGACGGAATAAAAAATACAAAACAGGTTCCGGGCAGATTTGAAGTCGTTGGCAAAGGAAATAAAAAAGTAGTAATTGATTATTCACATACCGCAGACAGCCTCGAGAAGGCTTTGCTCGCGATAAGAAAGATTGTGAAAGATGCTCATCCTATTTACACCGTGTTTGGATGCGGCGGAAACCGGGATAAGACAAAGCGCCCGGTGATGGGTAAGATTGCGAGCGAGCTGAGCAAGGCAGCGATTATAACTTCCGATAATCCGAGGTTTGAAAATCCGTTTGAAATTATCGATGAGATAAGATCCGGGATTGAAAAGGATAATTGCGAGGTAATTGAGAACCGCGAAGAAGCAATCCGTCATGCTATAAAAAATTCCGAGGATGACGCAGTAATTTTAATTGCCGGTAAAGGGCATGAAAATTACCAGGAGATTAACGGAGTAAGAAATCATTTTTCCGATAAAGAAATTGCAGAGAAATATTTAGGTGAATGAATAAATTATTTTTAACACTGGACGACCTTTTTGAACTGCCCACAGCAGCAGTCTACAAGCCCGAAAAATTTCAGCCGGTTGATTCTATCTCTATTGACTCGCGGCAGATCAGCGGCAACTCGCTTTTCGTTGCGGTTAAGGGAGAAAAGTTCGATGGACATGATTTTGTACTTGAAGCCGTTAAAAAGAAGGCTTCGGCAGTTGTCATCAACGAAAAGCATTTGAGCAAGTTCAATGAGCTTCCGGTTCCGTTGATAACAGTGAAAGATACTATTGCTGCTCTTGGAGAGCTTGCAAAAATATGGCGATGCAAGCTTAACATAAAAATTATAGGAATTACCGGAAGCGCCGGGAAAACGACGACAAAAGAAATGCTTGCTTCCATATTGTCTGAGAAATTCAAAGTGAACAAGACAAGCGGCAACAATAATAACCATATCGGCGTGCCGCTGACAATCTTCAGCACAAACTTTGCTCATGAAATTTTGGTGCTTGAGCTCGGTACCAACCATTTCGGTGAGATTGCTTATACTGCAGACATTTCGCAGCCCGATTACGCATTGATAACAAACATCGGAAATTCTCATCTGGAATTTTTGAAAAACAAAAAAGGCGTACTCGAAGAAAAGATCGCGTTGTTCAATACCACGGCAGCAAAGGGAGGAACAGTCTTTATCAATAACGACGACAGCTATTTAAGCAAGACAATGTTCAATCATCCTAAAAGAGTTACATTCGGGTTTGACAACGCCGTCGACATCAAAGGGGAGATTAAGCAACTTAATAACGACGGCAAGCCGGTCGTCGGGATTCAAAACAAAGGAAAATCTTTTGATTTTATAATTCCAGCCTATGGTGAACAGAACGCGAAAAATTTTTTAGCAGCGGCGGCTGTAGCTTTAAGACTAGGACTCGATAAAACGGAAATTGCTGCAGGCATTTCCAAGTTCAAGCCGATTGAAAAAAGATTGAATGTAAAAAAGATTAAGAAGACAGTCTTAATCGATGATACTTACAACGCAAACCCGGAATCGATGAAATACGCGATCGACTTAATGCCGGCGTTTAAGAACTGTAGAAGAAGAATTGCGGTGCTCGGCGACATGTTCGAGCTCGGCGAACAAAGCGCAAAGCTCCACGCAGAACTTTCGAAAGTAATTAAACGGAACAAGATTGATTATGCAATCCTAACCGGAGATATGATGACTAATCTTGAGCTGGAATTGAAAAAGAATGGCACGGAGAGCGTTCTTATTAAAGATAGAGAAGAGTTGAGAAAATTTTTAGCAGGATTTGATTTTTCCAATTCTGTCGTGCTTGTAAAAGGCTCACGCGGAATGAAGATGGAAGAATTTGCAAAAATAATTTCAGAATTGATCGCTTCGCGAGAAGATAAGGTGCATGGTTAATGCTTTACTATTTGTTTGAGTATATAGATAAGACTTTTAGTCCGCCTGGGTTTGGCGTGTTCAGATACATTACATTCAGGTCTGCTTTAGCCGCGATTACAGGGCTTATCCTTTCGCTGTACCTCGGACCGAAACTAATAAGGCTGCTTCAGAAAAAACAAATTGGTGAGGCAAAAAAAATTGACGGACCGAAATCTCACTGGTCGAAGGCAGGCACGCCGACGATGGGCGGAATAATCTTAATTCTATCCGTAGTCATCCCTGTCCTGCTTTGGGCAAACATAAAAAGCACCTACATAATATTGATTCTTGCCGGAACGGTCTGGCTCAGTCTCGTCGGTTTCCTTGATGATTATTTGAAGGTCATAAAAAAATATCCCAACGGTTTGATTGCCAGATATAAGCTTCTTGGTCAGGTTATTATTGGGGTTGCTGTCGGGGCGGTAATTTATTTCTCTCCGCAGTTTGCCGGTGTACATACATTGACTACCGTCCCGTTCTTGAAAAATGTCAATTTCGATTTTTCATATTTATATATCCCGGTCGTAGTTTTTATTGTTGCGGCAACTTCTAACGCAGTTAATCTGACAGACGGACTTGACGGTCTTGCGATCGGCACCACGACGATTGTAATGCTTGCCCTGGCTGTAATCTGTTACGTAAGCGGTAATGCAATTTACGCAAACTATTTGAACATAATTTATCTTCCGGGTTCTGGAGAACTTACTGTTTTTATCGCAGCTCTTGTCGGCGCTTCACTCGGCTTTCTTTGGTTCAATTCATATCCGGCTCAGGTGTTTATGGGTGACACCGGTTCGCTTGCAATCGGCGGTGCGTTCGGCATACTTGCGATTCTTATTAAAAAAGAATTACTTATCCCGATTCTCGGCGGCATTTTCTTTATGGAAACAGTCTCCGTTATCATCCAGAGGCTGTATTTTAAATACACAAAGAAAAAATACGGCGAAGGCAGGAGGGTATTCAAGATGGCTCCGATTCATCATCATTTCGAAATGCTTGGCTGGCCGGAGCCGAAGATAGTGATAAGGTTTTATATTATTGGAATTATTTTAGCAATTATTAGTCTGGCTTCATTCAAAATTAGATGATGGAAATATCAGGTAAAAAAATATCGGTTATAGGTGCGGTTAGAAGCGGTGTAGGTGCTGCAAAATTAATAAAGAAGATCGGCGGCGTTCCGTTTGTAAGCGATTCAGGTTCCGAATCTAAATTGAAAGAATCAATTAAGATTCTGAAGGAGAATAATATTGATTTTGAAATAGGCAGCCATTCTGAAAAAGTATTTGACTGCGAGATGATGATTGTAAGTCCCGGTGTTCCATCTGACGCAAAAGTCATAGTCGAAGCCGCTTCTAAAAATATAAAGATGGTCAGTGAGATAGAGCTTGCTGCCGCTTTCTGCAAAGGGAATGTTATTGCGATTACGGGAACAAACGGAAAGACGACAACGACAACTCTTTGCGGATATGTTATGAACACATGCGGATTGAAGACTTACACCGCCGGCAATATCGGAACTGCGTTTTCAGAAATTACACTTGAAGTAAAAAAAAGCGAGTTTGTGGCGCTTGAAGTTTCAAGCTTCCAGCTTGATTTAATCGACAAGTTTAAGCCGAAGGTTTCAGTCATCTTAAATATTACGCCGGACCACCTTAACCGCTACGGATATAAGTTTGAGAATTATATTAACTCCAAGCTGAGAATTTATAAGAATCAGGATGCCGGTGACTTTTTAATTCTTAATAAAGATGACAAGACGCTGACGGACTCTTTAACGAAACATGACGCAAAAGATTTTTATTTCTCTCTAAAAGAAAAGCAATCGAACGGCTGTTACTTTGAGAATGATTCTGTGATATTCAAGAAAGATGGAAAGACAACATTTACTTGTTTACAGTCGGATATAAATCTGAAAGGCGAGCACAACCTTGCAAATGCGATGGCTGTAATTGCAGCTGCAAAGATGTTCGATGCGGACAACGAAAAAGTCAAAAGCGCTTTGCGTTCGTTCAAGGGCGTTGAGCACCGGCTCGAATTCGTTAGAGAGATTGACGGCGTGAAATTCATAAATGATTCCAAGGCGACAAATGTTGATTCAGTTTGGTATGCTTTGAGAAGTTTTGACGAGCCGATATTCTTAATCCTCGGCGGGCAGGACAAAGGAAACGATTATAATCAGATTAAAGACTTGGTAAAAGATAAAGTAGTTAAAATTTATGCGATTGGTTCCTCGGCAGATAAAGTTTTTAATTTCTTCCATTCATTCGTTAAGGTTGAAGTGAAAAAGAATTTGGAAGAGATAGTACACGCTGCTAATAACGAGGCGCGTGAAAATGAAGTTGTACTTCTTTCCCCTGCGTGTGCCAGCTTTGATATGTTCGACAATTACGAGCACCGCGGAAAGGTTTTTAAGGAAGCAGTTAATAAGCTATGAAGAAGCTGGCATTGATAATATTCTTTGATGCTTTCATCCTGATGCTTTTAGGATTGATCATCGTGATGAGCGCGAGCAGCACTTACAGTGAGTTCAGGTTCGACAGCTTGTTCCACCTGTTCAACTCGCACTTCTTCAAGGTGACGTTCGGAATCGTCTTTATGATTCTGTTCAGCTTTGTTCCTTATGAAATTTATAAAGAGTTCAGCAAGCCGGCAATGTTTGGCGTCGTGTTTCTTCTTGTGCTAACGCTGTTTATAGCACCGGATATTAAGGGCGCCGGAAGATGGATCCATCTCGGCTTCCTTTCATTCCAGCCGGCGGATTTGGCAAAATTAATTCTGATAATTCACCTTGCTGTTTTAATTGAAGATAAAAATGAGATGCTTGGAAATTTCAAGGAAGGATTCTTCTACTTGTTCTTCTGGGTGATTATGGTAGCCGGACTTGTTATTATTCAGCCCAATGTAAGCAACGGAATTCTTTTAGTTGTTGTGTCGCTTGCAGTTTTGTTTGTCGGCGGCGCAAAGCTGAAGCATATTTTTGGCTCGGCATTAGCATGTTTAATTGCTGGTGCAGTCGTTGCGATGATGTTCGCTCATTCAAGAAGCAGAATCCTTACTTTTGTAAACAGCGCACAACATGGCGGCGAGCCGAATATTCAGGTAAAACAAGCGCTGCTTGGTTTGGGCAGCGGACACATTTTCGGCGTAGGAATGGGGCAGAGCCAGCAGAGTAATCTGTTCTTGCCGGAAGCTTATGGAGATTTTATTTTTGCAATCTTAGGTGAAGAGCTCGGCTTTGTAGGTTCCGTAATTGTAACTCTGTTTTATCTTGTTCTTTTCCTTGCCGGAATTTTAGTTGCAAAGAAAGCGAAGGATAGGTTCGGTCAATTGCTTGCTTTTGGAATTACGTTTTCAATTACGATTTACGCGTTCGTTAATATTGCAGTTGCAAGCGGTATAGTCCCAACTACCGGCTTGCCGCTGCCGTTTATTAGCTACGGCGGAACATCGCTGATTTTGCTTTGCATCTCCATCGGGATTTTGGTGAACATTGCCCTGTCAAATGGAATGGACAAAACTGCGGCTAATAAAATAACCGATGAGGCGGTACAGCCATGAGCAAATCGAAAACCGGATATAGATTTTTGTTTGCGGGCGGCGGCACAGGCGGACATTTATTCCCGGCAATAGCGGTTGCCGAAGAGATAAAGCATTTGATTCCCGAAGCTGAAATACTATTTGTCGGAACAAAATCTAAGATTGAAGGAAAGATTGTCCCTCAGCTCGGCTATAAGTTTAAGTCTATCTGGATAAAAGGATTTTCAAGAAGAATCAGCCTTGACAATTTATTATTTCCTTTGAAGATTATTGTTTCTATTTTGCAGTCAATTTTTATTAATCTGATGTTCAAACCTAAAGTTGCAATTGGCACCGGCGGATACGTTTCAGGACCGGCTATTTTTGGCTCGTCTGTAGCGGGTGCAAAAATAATTCTGCTTGAACAGAACAGCTATCCCGGCGTAACGACAAGGCTGCTTGAGAAATATGCCGAGCAAATTCATATCAGCTTCGGGGACTCAAAAAAATATTTTAAGAATACCGGTAAGCTTCTTTTAACCGGCAACCCCGTAAGAGCTAATCTTTCTTCCTCAAAGAAAGAAGATGCGCTGAGAGAATTTGGTTTCTCGCCGGAATATAAAACGCTTCTGGTTCTCGGCGGTAGCCTCGGTGCGGGCTCAATAAATAATGCTATTGCCGGACTTTCAAAAAAGTTTGAAGAAAAAAAGCTTCAGGTAATATGGCAAACGGGAAACTTTTATTTTGAGAGGTACAAAAATCTTTCTTCGAAATTTGTGAAGGTATTCCCGTTTATTGATAAGATGAACCTTGCATATTCAGCATGCGATTTAATGCTGGCAAGAGCAGGCGCAACTACGATTGCCGAGATGCTTGTTCTTGGAGTTCCATCGGTACTTGTGCCATCGCCGAACGTTGCCGAGAACCATCAGTACTTCAACGCAAAGTCATTATCGGAGAACGGAGCGGCAATCTTAATTGAAGATAAGAAATTGAAGAATGAACTGGCAGAAAAAATTTTCTCTTTATCTTTTAATGAAGAGAAACTGGCAGAGTTAAAAAAAAACGCTTTGTCGATGGCAAAGCCGGATGCGGCAAGAGTCATCGCAGAGAATGCTATAAAGTTAGCCAAGCAGAATGAACGAAACTAAAGAACATATTAAAAAAGTATTCAAGTACAATATGTCGTTCTATTATCAGTCGACTATAATATACTTTGTCGTATTCATTTTATATGTAATAATCCGCGGAGAGTTTGTGGAAGGCTCGTTCAAGCTGATTACGAAAGATCCTATAATTTATTTCTTCGCGATAATCGTCGGTGTCTCGCTCGTTAGTCTTCTTTACAATTTGTATTTGAACAAGCATCTTGAAATCGGCGACGAGAAAATTTCATTTGTAAACAGGTTTGCTGCGAAGACGTTTTTAATCAGCCATATTGCAGAGATAAAGATTTCAAACCCGGCGAGGAGAAAAAAGAATCGCGCCTTCAGACTTGTCAGGATAAAGCTGAAGCACAGAAGGCGACCAATTTTTATTAGACCGTATGATTACGAAAATGAAGAAGAATTGATAGGAAGATTTCAGGAAATGAAAGACAGATTAGGCTTGCATGACCGGCATACAGGCACATCATCTGCGGGCAGGAGCGGATCGAATGTTTAAGAATATTAAGAAGGTACATTTTGTCGGTATCGGCGGAATCGGAATGAGCGGTATTGCAGAAATTCTGTTGAGCCAGGGATTTGAAATCTCCGGTTCCGATAGAGCGCTGACGGAGATTACAAACCGTTTGAGCAGCCTCGGGATAAAAATTTATGAAGGGCATTCAGCGGATAATCTGGACGAGGCTGATGTGCTTGTTTATTCTTCTGCCGTTACTCTTGATAACCCGGAGATACAGGCGGCTATTGAAAAAAAGATTCCGATTATAAAGCGCTCGGAAATGCTTGCCGAATGCATGCGCATGAAGTATGGTATAGGCATTGCCGGGACACATGGAAAGACAACTACAACCTCAATGGTTGGTTTAACCTTGACGGAAGGCGGCATCGACCCGACTATAATTGTCGGCGGAAAGCTAAGCGGTCTCGGCGGAACAAATGCCCGGCTTGGCGAGGGTGAATTCATTGTTGTGGAAGCGGATGAATTCGACAGAACATTTTTGAAATTGACGCCGACGGTTGCAGCAATAACAACTCTTGAAAGCGAGCATCTTGATACTTACAAAGACCTCGATGATATTAAATCTGCGTTCATCGAGTTTGCTAATAAAGTTCCGTTCTACGGATTTGTGGTCCTTTGTATGGATGAGCCTGCGCTCCAGGATATTATTCCCCATATAAACAAAAAGATTTTTTCGTACGGACTAACTGCGCAGGCAGACATTCGCGCCGTAGATATTTCGCATAATGAATTCTCAAGCTCATTCACAATTAAGTATAAGGGTAAAGAGCTCGGTAAGTTGAACCTGAAGATTCCGGGAGTTCATAATGTAAAAAATTCACTGGTTGCGGTATGTATAGCGAAAGAGCTCGGGATTGATTTCAGCATAATAAAGAAAGCGCTGGAATCTTTCACCGGCGTTTACAGAAGATTCGAGATAAAATATAACAAAGAGATTTTGGTGATTGACGATTACGCTCATCATCCCACGGAAACAAGCGCAACCCTTGCCGGTATTAGAAGCGGTTGGGATAGAAGACTAGTCGCCGTTTTTCAGCCTCATCTTTTTACGAGGACGAGAGACTTCTACCAGGAATTTGGGAGGTCATTCTTAAACTCGGATGTTTTTATTTGTACGGACGTTTACCCGGCAAGAGAGCTTCCTATTCAAGGAGTGTCCGGCGAACTGATTGCCGATGCGGCGAGAAAATTCGGGCACAAGAATGTCATCTATATAAAAGATAAAAATAAAATTCCGGAGAGGCTTCTGGGAATTAAAAAAGACGGCGACATAATTGTTACGATGGGCGCCGGTGATATCTGGAAGTTCGGAGAGAAGTTTGTTGAGCTCATTAATCATGTTTAAGATTGAACGCTAGTGAAAAGTGATGAAAGAAAAAATAGGAAAGATATTCGGAACGCTGCTATTCGTTGTGTTAATTATGTGCTTGTTCTATTTGATTTTTTTAACGAACAAAAAGACAAACAAAGGAGAAATTAAGATGATTGAATTAACCGGCAACCATCTTCTTTCGGCTAAAGAGTATCTTGTTTATGCAGGGCTTAGCGCGGGTTCAAATTACGGCGCGTTAACACTGCCGGGTATTAAAAATAAGTTCGCAAGCCATCCTTATATTTCAAGAGTTGATGTAGAGGATGAGGGGAATAATCAGGTAAGGGTTTATTTGACAGAGAAGAACATCGAAGCCGTGCTGCTTGCTTCCGGCGAGCCTCATTTCCTTACCGATGACTTTCAGGTTCTCCCGATGTTCCCGAATACAAAGTTTGGAGATTTACCGGTAGTTAGTAATCCGGGAGATAATGTAAAAATCAAACCGCTTTCTTTTTTGAAGACTTACGAAATACTCGAAGCCTTCAAAATAATTGAAGCATCGAAGCTGACTAACGAAAATATGTACAGGAAATTATCCGAAATAAATTTAAGGAACGGCGGGGACATAGTTCTTTCTTTTACCGGTTTGAAACCTCCGGTTCTTTTCGGTCATGGCGAGGCGGCTAAGAAGATGGTCTATCTTGATCTGATGTGGAATTCTCCGGAAGGAAACAATCTGATAGACAGCAGCGAATATATAGATTTAAGATTTGCCGATGAAATTTTTGTCGGCTCCCCGGTTGCGGAAAATAATTCTCCGGGCGGGACTCATAAATCAGGTTTAAGTGAATGAAAAAAAACATTATTGCAGGGTTGGATTTAGGCACGACTAAAGTTTGTGCGGTCATCGCGGAAAAGTCCGATGAAACCGGAAGGATAAATATTCTCGGCTTTGGCGTAGCTCCGTCCGAGGGACTTCACAAAGGCTTGGTTGCTAATATCGGCAAGACTGCTGAGGCAATAAAGGAAGCTGTCTCAATTGCATCTAACAGAGCGGGCTTACAAGTAAGTCTTGTCAATGTTGGAGTAGCCGGCGAGCATATTACGAGCATCCGCCACCGCAACTATGTAACGATAAGCAGCGATGAAGGTGAAATTACAAAAGCCGATTTGGAAAGACTTGAAGCGGACGTAAGAACAATCAGGATTCCATCCGACAGACAAATTCTGCATATCATCCCGGAAGAATTTTCTGTTGACCACCAGGGTGGAATTGACAATCCAATCGGTATGTCCGGTTCCCGCCTGGAAGCTTCCAATCATATAGTGCTTGCTTCGATACCGGCAATTCAAAATATAAAGAAGTCGGTTGAACGCGCAGGATTGCAGGTCCAGGATTATGTCTTGCAGCCGATTGCCTCAAGTTCTTCCGTTCTTGAAGAAAGCGAAAAGGATTTAGGCGTCGCTTTGATTGACATAGGCGGAGGTACAACCGACATCGCAATCTTCCATAAGAAAGCGATAAAGCATACCAGGGTGATCGGAGTTGCCGGCAACCAGGTAACGAACGACATAAGAGAATCTCTTGGCGTTGTTTCAGAAGAAGCTGAAAACTTAAAGAAGGAATACGGCTACGCTGCAGAGTCTGCGATCATAAAAGATGAAGATATTCTTATCCGCGGAGTAGGTGCGAGAGGCAATGCAAAAATTCCAATCAGCCTGCTTACCCAAATAATCAGCTTGAGAATGAGAGAGCTTTTTACTTTAATTGATAATGAAATTCGAAGCGCCGGGTTCAAAAACAAAATTAAAGCTGGGATAGTTTTAACCGGCGGCGGCTCGCTGTTAAAAGGATGCACCGAGCTTGCAGAAGAGGTTTTCGGACTTCCTACAAGGATCGGCGTTCCGCAAGAGTTAGGTACGGGATTGTCAAACGAAATTGAGAGCCCGGAGTTTGCAACTGTAGCCGGATTGATTAGAGGAATACCGGGCGGAAAGTCAAGCGAGTATCAAGTTTTAATAAAACCCAAAAAGGTTCATGGCAAGAATAAAATTTCGTTGCTGATAAAAAGAGTTCAACAATTTTTCGATGAGTTATAATAATTCAACATTAGGAGGTACACAATGGCGCGATTTGCAACAATTGATAAAGACAGACCAATGTCCGCAATTCTAAAAGTTGTAGGAGTAGGCGGCGGAGGCTGCAACGCAATTGAGAGCATGATTAAAAGAGGGCTCACCGGGGTTGAGTATGTGGCTGTTAATACCGATGCACAGGTCCTTAACAGCAGCTGCGCAACTCATAAGATCCAGGTCGGTACAAGCATTACCAGGGGGCTTGGCGCCGGTGCAGATCCCAACGTCGGCAAAAAATCTCTTGAAGAAGACAGAGAGAAATTAGCCGAAGTCCTTTCAGGCAGCGATATGGTCTTTGTAACTGCCGGAATGGGAGGCGGTACTGGAACAGGCGGCGCTCCTGTTGTGGCTTCAATTGCAAAGAGTATCGGCTCGCTTGTTGTCGGCATTGTTACAAAGCCTTTCAGATGGGAAGGGAAAAAGCGCATGCTTAATGCCGAGCAGGGAATACAGGAACTGAAACAGCATGTCGACAGCCTGATTATAATTCCGAATGAAAGACTGTTGAGTATTCTCGACAAAAGCACAAACGCTTTTGCTGCGTTCGATAAGCCGAATGAAGTTCTTTACGAAGCGACAAGAGGCATAGCCGACATAATTACGATTGAAGGATTGATTAACGTTGACTTTGCGGACGTCCGTGCCGTAATGAACCAGAGCGGCGAAGCGCTGATGGGCTGCGGTATTGCAAGCGGCGAGAACCGCGCAATTGAAGCCGCACAGAAAGCAATCTCAAGTCCTTTGCTTGAAGGAATAAATATAAAAGGCGCAAAGAGCGTTTTGTTGAACGTAACCGGTTCAAGCAATCTTACCATGCAGGAAATCAACGAAGGCAACAATGTAATATTTGAAGCCGCAGGCGAGGAAGCGAACGTAATTTTCGGATGTGTAAGAAAAGAAGAGATGAACGATTATGTCTCGTACACAGTAATTGCAACCGGCTTTGAAACTGCACAGCAGAGCTTTGCTGCAAAGGCAAAAGCGAAAAAACCCGCAGATACTTTCAGAGGCGGATTCAACTTCCTTGAGAATAGTGATCTAAATTCAGAAGATCTCGAAGTCCCGACTATTCTTCGCGTGAAAAGTCCGAAGTCAACTTTGGAGGATAGACCTGAAGATAAGGAAACACCGCAGAGCGGGTTTGACTTCTCTCAGAAGGAAGGTTTCCCGGATGCATCCAGGTACAACTGGGCAAAAGAAAAGACCAACAATGTTAACGCTCAGAATAACGAGGACGATGACGAAAGCTCATCTTTTCTTAGAATGATTATGGATTAAACTCTTTCTGAAGTTAATAGTTCTTTGCATCTGGTTCTGAAAGCTGAACCATAATATCCGATGCCGGATATTATGTACCGGGTTTGAATCGGGCGTCATGAATCGAATATAGACGAGCGAGGTTTTACTCGTCATATTGCCGCGATTCAATAAAAATATTATTGCTTTCATCCATTGATACTATGATTCTGTTCGGGCGGCAGCAGATAGCGCATTCTTCAATAAAGTCTTGCTTGGCTTCTATGGTTAAATCAATCCAGACTGAATTTGGCTCGCCGCAGTACTGGCATGTCCAGACAATGTCTTCGTCTGTAGTATGCATCTTTTCCATAATACGAACTCCTTCTGCTTAAACACAAGGGAATTTAATAAGCAAAACTTTAAAAGGGAATTCAATCATTTTTAACTTCCTTTTTAAGATTATTTTCATTAAATATCTTTAATAAAAATTTTTGCTTTCGTCTTTTCTTCCGGCAGCACGCGACGGACAATATAAATATATTCACCTGAAATAATTATCAACGACCACTTGATTTTATCGTAA
>JBJKRP010000057.1:0-8313 GCA_046704565.1 Ignavibacteriaceae bacterium
TCTATTTCAACTAAGCAAACGCGGCAGTTGCCTGCAATGGACAAGCTTTCATGCCAGCAGAAGTGCGGGATTATAATCCCGTGGTCTTTAGCTGCCTGAATTATTGTCTGACCCGGCTTAAACTCTAACACTTTTCCATCTAAAACGAATTTTGCCATTAATAAACCTAATTCAAATTATGAACTCTTCTGTTACTTAGTCGAACGACTCTCTAACCATTTCTTAAAGGAAGACTGACTTTCACCAGAAGGTCTGCCTGCAATAAGCCCTTCAATATTTATATCCTCATCTAAATCTTCCCAGTGAATACCATCGCCTTGACCGATTAACCTCCATTTATTTCGTTCTACCGGCGTAGCATTAAGAAGTCTGGGAAACCATGTTAAAGGAACCGACATACTTCTTCCATCACTAAGTTCAACAGTTAGAGTATCGTCTGTAACGACGACATTTTTACCATAAGGTATTTGTATTTCAATTGCTGAAGTATTCATTACAACTCTCAATAAATTCTCGTTGCTTGTCTTCAACCCTCTTTTGTTTTCTGTTAAGCTCTTGTCTATTGAAACCACCACTTGTTTCTAACCTAACGGGTTCAAGCCAGAACTTTGCAATCTTATCTTCTCTTTCTACGTGTACATGATATGGTTCGTTTCTATCGTTTGCGTAAAAGAAAAAACGATACGCACCTATTCGAAGTACAGTAGGCATATCAACCTATAAAAATAATAAAAATTTAAACTTCGTGTCTTGGTGACTTTGTGGCAAAGCAACTGCCACTAGAACACGAAGAGACAAAGAAATTATTTGATAACTTCATCTACCGGATGATATTCCAGATCAAAAGCTTCAGCTACGCCTTTGTAAGTTATCATCCCGTCAATCATATTCAATCCGAGCTTTATTTCCGGATTTGTCTTGATTGCCTGCTCAAATCCTTTATTCGCAATCTCCACCGCATACGGAAGAGTTGCATTCGTCAAAGCCAGCGTAGAAGTATGAGGCACAGCGCCCGGCATATTTGCAACGCAGTAATGAACAACTCCGTCAACAACATAAGTCGGATGCTCGTGAGTAGTGGGCTTGCACGTCTCTATACATCCGCCCTGGTCAACTGAAACATCTACAATCACAGAGGCTTCCTTCATCAACTTAAGCATGTCTTTAGTAACAAGCTTCGGCGCCTTTGTGCCCGGAATTAAAACCGCACCGATTACCAAATCAGCCTTTGCAAGTCCGGCTCTAATATAATAATCGTTCGACATCATCGTCGTAACGTTTGCGGGCATTACATCGTCGAGATATCTTAACCTGTAAAGGTTGTTGTCATAAATTGTAACCTTCGCACCAAAGCCCGCGGCAATCTTTGCGGCGTTCGTACCAACAATACCTCCGCCAAGAACCATTACCTCTGCCGGACCCGTTCCCGGAACTCCGCCGAGAAGAATTCCTCTCCCGCCCATAGCCTTCTCAAGATACTTAGCACCTTCCTGGGGCGCCATTCTTCCTGCTACCTCGCTCATCGGAATAAGGAGCGGTAAAGAACGGTCTGCTTTCTGAACCGTCTCGTAAGCGATGCAGATTCCCTTAGCCTTCATCATCGCTTCGGTCAATTCTCTGCTTGCAGCAAAGTGAAAGTAAGTAAATAATATCTGCCCGGATCTAATCAGTTTGTACTCCGGCTCGATAGGTTCTTTCACCTTCATAATCATTTCTGCAGAAGAAAAGACTTCCTTCGCAGTACCGGCAATCGCCGCGCCTACCGACTTATAATCTTCATCCGAAAAGCCGCTGCCCGCACCGGCATTTGTTTCTACAACGACCTTATGTCCGTTCTTTATTAATATTGCCGCACCGACCGGCAGCAAAGCAACTCTATTCTCATTGGCTTTGATTTCTTTTGGAACACCAACTAACATATTGTACCTCGATTTTTTTACAGCTCACACCGTTTTACGGAATTAAGCTGCTGATTTTAATAATGTATTTTTTGACCTGCCTGACCGTAAGGCAGGTTTTATCATTAGTTTGATAAACGATTCCTCGGCGAGCAATTCATTTGCCAGCTCGAGTATATCCTTTACTGTTACCGATTCGATACTTTTGATAATCTCATCGGCTGTTTTAATTCTGTTGAAGTATAATTCCGACTGAGCCATCCGGATCATCCGGTTGGAAGTGCCTTCGAGACCGAGCAGCAAGCTTCCTTTAATCGATTCCTTTGCCTTATTCAGTTCCCGTTCGGATATTTTCGTCTCGCGCAGCTTCTTAAATTCCTTTAATACGATTGACACCGCCCTGTCAATCATTCTTTCGTTCGTTGAAAGATAAACACCGAAGGCAGAAGTGTCATAGAAAGAATTCAAAAAAGAATTTATCTGGTATGCTATGCCGTTGCGCTCTCTAACAGCCTGGAACAAACGCGAGCTGCTGCCTTCTCCAAGGACCTGCGAGAGCACGCTCGCAGCGGTTCTTTTTTCGTTATTATAACCGGATGCCGCCCTGCCTATTATTGCATGCACCTGCTGAATTTCCTTTTCGATGATTTCAAATCTCGGAGCAGTCTCCGATATAAGATAATTCTTTCTCCTTATATTCGAGGAGCCCAAATCTTTCTTCAGATATTTATCGGCAAGCCTCAGCAGCTTCTCATGCTCAACAGCGCCGGAAGCAGCTATAAGGAAGCGGTTAAAACCGTATTTCTCTTTTACAAAATTGAATAAATCAAGCTGGGAAAATTTCTTCAGATTCATTTCCGTTCCGATTATAGGAAGACTTAGGCTGTTGCCTGAAAAAATTATCTCCTCGAACTTATCGAAGATCAGTTCCTCCGGGTTATCATCGATATCATGGAGCTCATCGATTACAACGCTTGATTCTTTTTTAATTTCATTTGGCTTGAAAGCCGGTTCCTGCACCATATCGGCAAGAACGTCAAAAGTCTTTTCAAGGTGTTCGCTTAATCCGCGACCGTAATAGCAGGTATTTTCTTTGGAAGTAAAAGCGTTAAGGTAGCCGCCGGAAGATTCAATATCGGTGGCAATTTTCCTGGCAGAACGGCGGCGGGTCCCTTTAAAAAGCATGTGTTCGATAAAATGAGTAATGCCGTTGTTCTGATGCTTTTCGTCGCGGGAGCCGACATTAAACCAAAATCCCAGTGAAAATGACTTCACATAAGGAATATTCTCCGAAATTATTTTTATGCCTCCGGGAAGGATTGTTTTTTTGTACTGGTTCAATGCTTTTTATCGTAAAAATCGAAAAAATTGAGTTCAAATATAAGCGAAAGGGGCGTATGTAGTCAAGGAAACAGAGCATAGAATTAAGTGCAAATGCCCCCTAATACTCTATCTGTCCGGCAACTGTATTTGACCAAACCGGGTTACCGGCAGATTGCGGGCAGGCAACAATAGCAAAATAGATTATAATCCGGCTGTAATTCCGAAACAGATTTTGCCCGGTAACAGTTAAATCCAGATGGATTTCCGCCGTATTATCAGGCATTACTGATCCGATCTCACTTGAAAGATGAGAGAATAAAAACGGCTTAACGTTTTTTATCACAGGCTCATAAAAATATAATACCGAATGTATGTGCGGTTTTGACAGTAAGAGCGCGGGTAAAACAACTTCAGAAAGCTTTATCGTAAACCGGAGATTACCATTAGCTAACGAGAGCGTTTCAATATTAAAATCAAAACCGGCAGGAGTTATAATATTTTTCAGAGTCAGACTTTTCTCACCGGTCAGCTTAGAGTTATGTTTAATAAGCTTTTGGAACGAATTAGTGCCGGGTATTTTTGCATAAGTCCACGTACATGATAGTTCAGGAATTGAATTTATGAACTTTGCAAAGCCTACAGTTAAGGCAAATTTATTTCTTGCAGCCCTTGCCTGATTAGAATTACTAACCTTTACCTTATCGGGCAGAGCATAAACGACTTCCTTGCCGCCACGAATCCTGGTAACGGTATTGCCAAGCTTGCCGCTCGTTTGACCGAGTATATTATTTTTCCTGATTGCCAAAGTATTGCCCTATTTATTTCGAGAAGAAATATAATACTATTTATAACTTAGTTAAAGCGTAGTTGAAGCGTACCTGGAGCGTAGGTGGAAGGTGGTTTGAAAGACATACATTGTCATTCAGTGGTCATTCAATTGTCATTCGGTGGTTATTAGTCATTTGAGTCCGGAGGTCGGAGGTCAGAAATTGAACACAGAGATCAGAAGTCAGAGATCAAAGGCACAGAGGACGCGCAAGGTGTTTATGCTCTTTGACATGCAGCATGTGAAGATGGTTCCGGTATTCTTGCGGTCTGTCAAAAACGGCTCTTACCAAACCGTAGTAAATTCATAAATTGATAAAATGCTTGTAATTTGAATTTCAAATTGTGTATATTCTGCCCAACAAAAACTTACCTTATGCAAGAAAACGATACCGGGTTATTAAATAAACTTAGCGAAGAAAACAGACGGCTAAAAATAGCAATTGACGAGCTTGCCGCTCTTAATGATATTGCCACGGCAATTACCTCCAATCAATCTGTTGAAGATGTAATAGAGCTGATTGTTAAAAAATGCATAAAGCATTTAAAGGTACAGCAGGCTGTTGTAATGCTGTTAGACGAAAAAGACGAGGTGAATCCGTTCCACACAATGATCAGGAAGCAGGATTCAATATCTGATTTTATGCCGTTCAGGCTGGATACGCAGTTGACGGGCTGGATGATTAAGAATAAGAGTCCGCTGCTTGTAAATAACTTTAAAGAAGACGGGAGGTTCAAATATCTCGTAAAGGAGGAATTCCCGATTACAACGCTGCTTAGCGTTCCGATGCTTATGAAAAATAAAATGATCGGCTTGCTGACGGTATTTAATAAGCATTCGGAATCCGGCTTCAGCGTAAGCGACCAGCGACTACTGTCCATACTTGCGGCACAATCGGCGCATATAATCGAGAATGCGAGATTATATGAGAGGGAGCAGGCTTTTATACGTCTGCAAGAAGAGATGAGGCTTGCAAACGATATACAGGTAAACCTTCTTCCGAAGGAAAACCCGAAAGCATCGGGTTATGATATTGCCGGCATGAGCATTCCCGCTAAAGACGTAGGCGGAGATTACTTTGATTTCATTTACCTGCCGAAAAATGATCTTGCATTTTGTCTTGGAGACATTTCCGGAAAAGGAATACCAGCGGCGCTTCTTATGGCTAACCTCCAGGCATCGTTAAGAGGACAGACTTTAATGGGCATCCAATGCAAAGAGTGCGTTTCCTTTACAAATAATCTTTTATACAACAGCACGGACAACAATAAGTACGCAACTTTATTTTACGGCGTACTGCATTCAACGGAAAATAAAATTACATTCTGCAATGCCGGGCACAATGAACCGATCATGATTGACAAAAACGGCAATGTGACAAGACTTAAGGAAGGCGGAATGATTGTCGGTATTTTACCGGACGTTACATATGAAGAGAAGACTATTGATTTCCCTGCCGGATCAATACTGGTTATTTATTCAGACGGCATAACCGAAGCCATGAACAGCAGCGAGGAAGAGTTCGGAGAAGAAAGATTTATTGAATATTTAAAAAATAATAAACAACTGCCCGCATCTGAATTGATCGGATCAATAATAAAAAAAGTAAAAGAATACGCAGGCAGCGCCGAACAGATGGATGATATGACTTTGGTTGTAATTAAGAAAGATTGAAAATTTTAATATAGATGGTGTCTGATGGAAGTTGACAGATGTTTAAATAAATTTATCGTCTTTTGTTTTATTTAACATCTTTGATATTCCATAATGCATTTTCCGTTATTTAAAGTAACCTTCTGAATTTTTGCGGATAAATTCTTAACAATTCCTTTATTAAAAACTCCCGAGAGGAGGAATATATTATGTTCATGCGCTTTCTTCAATTGAATCTAAACGAGGATTATATTGAAGAGTTTAAAAAGTTCTATGAGTCTGACGTATTAACCAGTCTTCACAATACAGACGGCTGTTTGTTTGCCGGACTTATAAAATCAAAGCCGGAGGAAAGTGAGTTTATTTCGCTGACCTTCTGGCAGACACGGCAGCAGGCAGAAGATTACGAATCATCCGGCGCCTTTACGAAGCTTTTTGAAAAAGCAAAAGCCTACTTAGCCGAATCAGTAGAATGGAAAATACACCTTACTGAAGATATGGAATTGGAATTAGGTTCCGAAGAAAAAGAGCCGGTAATTAAAAAGTATATTGTAAAGGCTCAAACGGAGACCGGGGATGATTTCCGGATGAGCGAATCAAACATGTTTATCAGAATTCTCTCGCTTGTTATAAGAGAAGACAAAATTGAAGAATTTAAGAGATTGTATTCGGATATAATTATGCCTTCTTTAAAAAATACGAAAGGCTGCCGGTATATTTTCCTAACCGAAAGCGTCAGCGAAAAAAATGAATTTATTTCGGTTACAGTCTGGGACAGTAAAGAAGACGCAGATATTTATGAGACGGGCGGAAAATTTCAGGAATTAACCGAAAAGGTAAAGCATACCTTTTCCGAGTTTTATTTATGGAAAATGTCCCTCGAAAAGAAATACGGCACAAGGTTAAAGACATCCGACGACTTTAAGATTGAGCACTACAATATTGTTACGGGCAAGAGCTTTTTCTAAAATCAGCGCGTGTTTAGATGAACTTCGAACTGAAAAATATAGTTGAGCAGTCAGAACGTTTATTAGAGCTTAAGAAATCCGATTTAAAGCCCGGTGATGAAGTAAGACTAAAAACAAGGAACTCGATTTATTCTATCAAGGTTGATATCGACGGAGGATATGTCGTTTCCGGGGGATGGTTCGATAGGACGGCAATGTCCCCGGTAAAAGCCAAAATAAACGGCTGTACCTGGGGCGGAAGCGTAATTAAAACCGATATTATAGCGGCTTGCGGCTTGAAACTGGAATTCAGCAACAAGCTGCTGACGAGTACAATACAGAAAATAATTTATTTTCCAGGACATATTAAGAACTGAATTAGTTCTTAGGCTATTTTCAATTTTTCGCGAATCACTAACAATAAAATTTTAATAATTCACTAACTATTCTTAATAAAAAAATGTCTCCTCAAGTTGTCTTTCAACTTAAGATTAAAAACAGTTATTGCTATTTCCGTATAGTACCGATTTTATCTGGAAGAATGAGACCTCCTTCCTACTCAACAATTTATATAAGCAATGGAGGGAAATTATGATTGGTGAGACAATATTACATTACAAAATAATAGAGAAACTCGGCGAAGGCGGACCTGCCCGCCGAAGCTTTTCAATAAATGTTAGGGAAATATTATGATTGGAGAAATGATATTACACTACAAAATTCTTGAAAAATTAGGCGAAGGCGGGATGGGCGAAGTATATAAAGCTCAAGACATCAAACTCGATCGCTTTGTTGCATTGAAGTTTCTCCCATCTCAAATGACTGCATCCGAAGATGACAAAGCAAGATTCATTCAGGAAGCAAAAGCAGCTTCTGCAATGAATCACCCGAATGTGTGTACAATCCATTCAATTGAAGAATTCAATAATCAGTTGTTTATTGTAATGGAATATGTTGAGGGGAAAACATTAAAGGATAAAAAAGAATCTCTTTCCGAGAAACAAATACTTGAAATAGGAATCCAGGTAGCGGAAGGTCTGGCAGCAGCACATGAAAAAGGAATTGTTCATCGTGATATAAAGCCTGAAAACATAATGATCCGCAAAGACGGCATTGCGCAGATAATGGATTTCGGATTAGCAAAGCTGAGAGAAACTTCCGGAGTATCAAGATTGACCAAAGCCGGTACAACAATGGGTACGATGGGCTACATGTCCCCCGAACAAGTGCAAGGATTAGATGTTGACCACCGCACGGATATTTTTTCGTTAGGAGTTGTTTTATACGAGATGCTTGCCGGTGAATCCCCGTTCAAAGGTGTTCATGAAACAGCAATAATGTATGAGATAGTAAATGTCGACCCGCCGTCAATCTCATCTTTAAAAGAAAATGTTGATCATCAGCTTGATGAAATAATATTAGAGTGTCTTGAAAAAGACAAAGACGAAAGATGTCAATCTGCCAAGGAACTCGCAAAAGACTTAAGGAAAGTAAAAAAATCAACTGCTAATAGAAAAAGCAGAATTTACAGTGTGAATTCTTCATCAATTAAAACGAGCAGCGGACCGGTCAATACTTCGAAGTCAACAGGTTCATTTACAATTGAGATTTCAAACAAAAGAATTGACCTTCTGAAAATCCTCAACTCAAATTATTTTCGCTGGGG
>JBJKRP010000058.1:0-3654 GCA_046704565.1 Ignavibacteriaceae bacterium
TCTATGCAGTGCAACTATTTAATCGGGGATAGACGGTTAGATATAGCCGGTTAATTAATATTATAAAGAGGGAAAAGGGAAATGATTATTTATTAACAAGAAAATTAAACTAAAAATGATTAAATTATAATATGTGTTACTTAATATTGAGGTGAAAGATATATGAAAAAGAAAGTAGATGCAGTAATTGAAGAAAGATTGATTATTGAGGCTGAGGAAAAAGCCTCTGAGCAAAAACTTACTTTAAGTCAAGTCTTTGAAGAAGCGCTCAGAAGTTATTTGACAAATAAAAATAAAAATTTCGAAGAGTCAGTTACTTTGGCTACAAAGGGATCTATGAGAATTTCTTCTGAACAGCTAAAAGTAGTTATGGAAGAGAAAAGTTATTATGATAATCGATGATGTTCCAAAGGGGGAAAAAGTTTTTATTGATTCGAATATATTTATATATCATTTTACAGGCAGTTCCGAACAATGCTCAAGATTTTTAGTAAGATGTGAAAAGCGTGATTTGATTGGAACAACTTCGACCAATGTCTTGCTGGAAGTTATGCACCGTTTAATGATGATAGAGGTACTAAAGAAAAAATTGTTATCGCCGCCAAATCTAGTAAAAAAACTTCAGGATAAGCCGGAAATTATTAAACAGTTAGACCAATATTTTATAAATACACAAAAGATCTTTCAAATGGGGATTATTGTCGAACCCTTAACTAATGACATTATACATGACAGCCAGCAATATCGTTTAAAGTATGGACTTATGGTGAATGATTCTACGATTATATCAATTGCGCTAAGTAATAACATAAAAAATTTAGCTACAAATGATTTGGATCTAACAAAAATAAATGGCATAACCATCTTTTCACCTACCGATATAAATCCGTGACCTGATCTTCAAAGATTAAGTCAAATTATATAATAAAATTATGAAGACTTATTTAACTTATACGGGATCGATGTGCACGAACACTTTATTTATTTCGGGTAAGTTGGAGACTACCTCCTGAACTTTTTTCCCGATGTTATGAGAAGTCTCTGTCGAAACTTCTTTTGCAACGTCGATATGTATTTCAATATGAAATTTGTTTCCGACGTAATGGGATTTAAGCTCATTCAAGCCGAGTACTCCTTCAACTTTTAGAGCGGCATTTGCAATCTCGAGTATTAAATTTTTATCTGCGGCTTTGCCCATGAGGTAATCTATATTTTCCTTAGCAATCTGGTAGCCGGAGCGAAAAACAAAAAGCGCGATTAAAATACCTGCAATTCCGTCTAAGTAACGGAAGCCGAGCTGAACGCCGATTATTCCGACAATAGAAAGGGAAGAGGCAAGCACGTCGTTCAGGCTGTCCACTGCGCCAGCTTTAAGGGCTGGGCTTTTGTACTCCTTGCCTACCGAAGATTGATAGCGGGTAAGCAGAAGCTTAGTTATAATAGTAGTAATTAAAATTATGTAAACCGGTGCGGTAATGTCGGTACGGTAGGGAGTAAGAATCCTGTTAACAGATGCTTCGATTAAGTTAATACCGACGACTGCCGTAAATAAGGCGACAAGAAAAACAGCAAGAGGCTGCGCGGCATTATGACCGAACTGATGCTCTTCATCGGGCTTTTTTAAGGACAGCCTTACGCTGTACATTATTGCACCTGAGGATACAATGTCGGTCAAAGTGTTTATCGCATCGGAAATAACGGCGATTGAGTTTGACATAATTCCAGCGGCTGCCTTTATAATAAACAGGAAAATGTTTACAGCCATGGAAAGATTTGTTGCTCTTTTTAGGTTTTTTACCATTCTTGTTCTAAGTGAAATTCGGCGGTAAAAATAAGGATATTTTTTTATATTTAAATCGTTTATTCTACTTTTAAAAAATAAATGATTGAAGTCTTACAAAATAATCTTGAAATAATCATAAAGCAGGCAAACAATTCCGCAGGATTCTTTTTTTTATCCCACACTCCGGGAAAAAATATACTAAATTTACCCGGAAGCAGAAAGTACAGCAGGCATGAATCCTTCTGATATTTTAACTTCCAGATGCGGCGAGCTGCTGGATTCTTTTTTTGAAGCCTCGGAAGATTTAATATTTGTTCTCGACAAAGACGGCTGCATTATAAAAGTAAACGAATACGGCGCTGCATGCCTGGATTATGTTCAAGAAGAAATACAGGGCGCTCACCTGATTGAACTTGTTGCGTCGAAAGATAAACACACATTTACAAAGTCATTTAAAAATATTATTGAAGAGAATAAACTTGTAGTTTTCGAGACAACATTCATAAGCAGGTTCGGGAACGAGGTAATATTCCAAATCAGCTGCAAGCCGGTCTACGACGGCGGGAAAATCATGGGAGTTGCGGGAATCGGAAAGAATATTACTGCGCTGCGTACTTACGAAGAGAAGATAACCGATCTTAATCTAAAGCTGATTGAAGCAAACAGGATTATTTCACTCGAGCGGCAGCGGTCAAACAGGCATAAAGCTATACTTGCAGAGTTAAATAAGATGAAAAGTGAATTCATCTCGAACATATCGCATGAGCTGCGTACGCCGCTTGCTTCCATTATCGGGTTTGCAGAAACTATTTCTTCGGACCCGGACATGCCGGCAGAAATGAAGCGCGAGTTCAATGAGATTATTCTCAGCGAGGGCAAGCGTTTAGCCAAGCTGATAAACGACGTACTCGATCTCTCCAGGCTTGAGGCTGGGCAGATTGAGCTGGTTAAAAATAACTTCGATGTTTCTGCCCTGCTGAGAGAGGCTATAGAATCAAATAAAAAAAATATGGAAGCAAAGGAAATTCACTTAACTGCAGATATCCCGCAAGAGCCTGCAATATTAAATGCCGACAAAGAAAAAATCTTTCGAGCCTTTTCTAGCCTGATAAACAATGCAGTAAAGTTTAATCATCCAAGAGGAAGAATAACCATAACTGTTCAAAGCTTGTACAAGGAGTACGAGGTTACAATAAGCGATACCGGAATAGGAATTCCCGAAAGAGATCTTCCGTACATTTTCCAGAAGTTTCACAGGGTCAGTCATCCCGGCGATGAAATACCGGGAACAGGCTTAGGCTTGGTTTTTGTAAAACAAATTGTAGATTTGCATAAGGGATTTTTGTCCATAAATAGTGAATTAAACAAAGGAACAACTGTTCTGCTAAAATTGCCAAAGGAAACAAGAGTTTAACAATGATAGAGGGATACAGTGGGTAAATTAGTCTTCATAGTGGATGACGAACAAGCTATTTCCAAACTTCTTACCTATTGGGTAAAAGATAAATGGAAATATGACACTGAAGTTTTCTCAAACGGCGAAGACGTACTGCGCAGGCTTAACGCAAAACCGGATTTAATTCTACTTGATATAATGCTTCCGGGAGTTGACGGCATAGAAGTACTTAAGAGGGCAAAGCAGTTTGATGAAAACCTGCCGGTAATTATGCTCTCTGCCCAGGGCAGCATAGAGGTAGCAGTTGATGCTCTTAGACTCGGAGCCTTCGATTATTTTCCAAAGCCTATCGACATTCAGCGTCTTGAGCCTGCTATCAAGAATGCAATTAAAAATTACGAGCTGACGAAAGAGCTGGAGAACATAAAAGAAAACGTAAAGCGTGAATACAGCTACGACTACATTATATCTGCAG
>JBJKRP010000059.1:0-18221 GCA_046704565.1 Ignavibacteriaceae bacterium
CTTCAACGGTTTTAACAGCGTAAGCAGGAATGACCTCCAGGGCATGAATGGAGTTCTGACTTTTAAATTTGGTAAATACTAATCCGGTAAAGAAAAACTTATGATAAGAAAAAAAATGCAGCTAAGATTTTATTTAGCTTTTACAAAATTTTTCACAATTATATTAACGGCATCAGCGGCTTTAATTTTTAGCTCTACTTCGTTTGCATTTCATATAAAGGCTTTGCCGGATTCGATGTTAACCCAAATGCCGGATTCTTCCAACCAGAATGAATTTGTTCCACTCTCTCAATTTACTTATGCGGGACAGAGACGTTATACAATGGATGGTTCTCTGCCTAGATTAAATACTAAAATAAAACCGCTTACTACTTCTATTCTGGGAGGAATTTATATAGGTACTTTGGTATGGCTGCATATCCATCAACAGAATGCCTGGTGGAGCGGTCAGAGAGGTAATTTCCATTTTGAAGAGGACTGGCAGTCCGCTCTCCAGGTGGATAAAGCCGGACATGCATTCGGCGGCTATATAACTTCGTACGTTATGAGCGAAGGATTAATGGCATCGGGATTTTCATGGAACGAAGCAACAATACTCGGAAGCGCTTTTGGATTAGCTTATCAGACTTATGTGGAAACTGAAGACGGATTTGCAAAGCAGTGGGGTTTCAGCCCCTCCGATTGGTATTTCGATGCGCTAGGTCCTATTTTCTTTCTATCCCAGCATTATGTTCCCGCGCTTCAGAACATAACTCCGAAATGGCAATATATTCCATCCGAATGGACTGGCGAGCCGGTTATAAATCGTCCCCGTACTTTTATTGATGATTACAACAGCTCAACATTCTGGTGGTCGCTGAATGTTTATCATATTCTTCCGGACAATTTGAAAAAGTACTGGCTGCCATGGCTCAACGTTGCAGTTGGTTACGGTGCGGATGCTGTAGATGTAAAGTTTGATCCAAGCGGACCTCCCGATCAATTGTCGCAGCGAAGATACATTATTGGTCTGGACTATAATTTGGTAAAGCTGCTGCCGGACGGCGGCTGGTTCTGGAACTGGCTTAGGCAGAGCCTAAATTTTCTCAAGCTCCCTTCTCCTGCAATCGAGTTTACGGCGAGCGGCACTAAGTTTAAATTGCTTTATCCCTTCAGGATTAAGTTTGGCGACATTAAATTTTAATCTTAAAAGTGTTTGAAGTTTATTATCTATGGCTATAGATTAACGGTTGTTCTTAGAATTTGATAAGATAATGGAAATAATTTTGGTCGTTTCATCTTAAAAGATTTTTAGGAAGGAATTGCTTATGGGAATCTCCAGAAACATTTTATTATGGGGTTCAAAAAATCCCTGGCTTCTTAAACATGTTCCTAATTATACATTTGTAAGACGGGCGCTGAAGCGCTTTATGCCCGGGGAAAATCTTTCGGATGCGATTGAGGCTGCAAAAGTTTTCAACCAAAAGGGTATTTCTACAGTCTTTACACACCTTGGAGAGAATATTACCCAGATGAGCGAAGCAGAAAAAGTTAAGAGTCATTACATCGACTTGCTTCATAAAATAAAAGAAGAAAGTATCCTTGCTGAAGTTTCACTTAAGCTTACGCAAATAGGTCTTGACCTTTCCTTTGATCAGTCACTTGAGCACTTTAACGAAATTGCGTCTGCCGCCGAGAATTCCGGCAACTTTGTTTGGATCGACATGGAAGGTAGTTCTTATACCGACGTTACAATAGACTTTTACCGGCGGACAAAAATGAACAATCAAAATACCGGCGTTTGTCTGCAGGCTTATCTTAGAAGGACGGAAAAAGACCTCAAAGAACTGATTGACATCAAACCTAATATCAGGCTGGTAAAAGGCGCTTACAGCGAAGTTGCAGAAATAGCCTTCCCGGATAAAAGAGATGTAGACGGAAATTATATGAAGATTGCGGGGATACTTCTTGATCAAATTAAAAAGAATAATATAACTGCGGTTTTCGGGACACATGATTTGAAAATAATTGAAGAAATAGAAAGATTAGCGGCAGAGTTAAACGTACCGCATGATAAGCTTGAATTCCACATGCTGTACGGCATTAAGCCAAATGAGCAGCTTAGACTCGTAAGCAAAGGCTACAAGTTGAAAGTCTTGATCAGCTACGGCGAAGCCTGGTACCCCTGGTATATGCGCCGTTTGGCAGAGAGACCGGCAAATGTGGGCTTTGTTCTGAAAAATCTATTTGCCCGATAAAATAAGGCAGGATTGTTTGTGAAAAAATTCAAGCTGAAGATTAGAACTTGCATTCATGCCGGAACATTAAATTAGAGAAAGTAAAATGGAAAAATCAAATCGATTCGACTTAAGAGGCATCATGCCGCCGATAGCAACTCCGTTTATTAATAATGAAATTGCATTTGACAGGCTTGCCGGTAACATTTCTAAATGGAATAAGACCGGCTTAAGCGGGTACGTTGTCTTTGGCTCTAACGGAGAGAGCGCATTTTTGACAATGGAAGAAAAGCTAAAGCTTATTGAGGCAGTTAAAGAGAATAAAGCACCGGATAAAAAATTAATAGCCGGTACAGGCTCGGATTCGATAAAGGAAACAATCGCCCTGTCAAATGAAGCGGCAAAGCGCGGCGCCGATGCTGCACTAATTCTTACCCCTTCCTATTACAAGGGCTTGATGAAAGGCGAAGCTTTTATAAAATATTTTACCGCTGTTGCCGATGAAATTAAGATTCCCGTTCTTATTTATAACGTTCCGAAATTTACCGGCGTAAGCATTGAGCCGGAAATAGTTGCGAGGCTCTCGGAACATCCTAACATAACTGGTATAAAGAACAGCGATGAAAACATAGCGCATCATACCGAGATAATTAACTTGACACCAAAAAGTTTTACAACCATTGTTGGAACTGCTTCCATACTTTATGCTGGCTTGTGTGCAGGCGCAGTCGGAGGTATACTTGCTCTTGCCAACATCGCTCCGGATAAATGCGTTAAGATAGCCGAGCTAATTAATCACGGAAAGCTTGAAGAGGCAAGAAGCCTGCAGATGAGCTTAATAGCTCCTAACAAGGCTGTTACTGCAAAGTATGGAGTCCCAGGATTGAAAGCTGCAATGGACCTTGCAGGCTATTTCGGCGGAATGCCGCGCCTGCCGTTAAGTCCGATTACCGTAGAGCAGGAAAAAGACATAGAACAAATTCTAATTAGAGCCCGGATTATTAATTGAAGATTTATTGAGAGGAAATTACAATGGAAGAGAAATCGTTTCGCCCGCCTGAAAGAATATTATTGGGACCCGGTCCTTCAAACGTGCATCCCCGGGTGCTTCAGGCAATGGCTAAGCCTACGATTGGTCATCTCGATCCGGCTTTTATAGAACTGATGGAAGAAACAAAATCATTGCTGCGGTATGCGTTTAAAACGGAAAACGAAATTACATTTCCGGTCTCAGGTCCAGGTTCTGTGGGAATGGAGACTTGCCTTGTTAATTTAGTTGAGCCTGGGATGAAAGTGGCAGTCTGCATAAACGGAGTATTCGGCGGAAGGATGAAGGATATAGTCCGGCGTTGTGGTGCTGAGCCTGTGGTTGTTGAAGCAGAGTGGGGCAGTGCAATTGATCCGCAAAAGCTTGAAGACGTGCTAAAATCAAATCCGGGTATAAAGCTGACTGCTTTTGTTCATGCGGAGACCTCAACCGGTGCGTTGTCAAACATAAAGGAGCTTGCGGAAATATCGCACAGGCATAACTGTCTTGTAATTGCCGATACTGTAACTTCTCTCGGCGGCATTCCGGTTAAAGTTGATGAATGGAACCTGGATGCAGTGTACTCCGGGAGTCAAAAATGTCTTTCATGCCCTCCCGGATTATCTCCGGTAACCTTCAACAATAAGGCGCTCGATGCGGTAAAGAACAGGAAGACGAAGATACAAAGCTGGTTTATGGACCTGAACTTAATTACAAGCTACTGGGGAAGCAGTTCACGCAGATCGTATCATCATACTGCGCCGATAAATGCGCTTTACGGTTTGCATGAGGCATTGCTTCTTCTAAAAGAAGAAGGGCTGGAGAACTCATGGAAAAGACATAAGCTCAACAGCGAAAAATTTATTGAAGGTCTTAACCGCATTGGTTTGAAGCCGTTCGTTAAAGAAGAAGAGCGCTTGCCCGAGCTAATAGCAGTGACAATTCCTGACGGAGTTGATGATTTGAAAGTGCGGCAATTTTTGTTGGATAAACATAATATTGAAATAGGAGCAGGGTTAGGCTCGCTTGCAGGTAAAATCTGGCGCATAGGATTGATGGGGTATTCTTCAAATGAGGAAAATATATCTCTGTGCCTGACTGCGTTAAAAGAGGCAATGATAAAATTTAGGACTTAAAATTCTTTTGAAGTTTTTCTTTCAGCCATTGTGCTCTGTCGGTTGTTATTCCGTCAATACCGAGTTTAACTAAACGGGCTGCTTCCATGTAATCATTGACAGTCCAGACTAACAACTTTAATCCTGCAGATTTAATTTTATCAACCAGGTCTCTGTCGATCATTTTTCCGGCTTTTATATTCATTCCGTTCAAACCATTCTTCAAAGTTTTAAAAATAATTTCATCAATGTTGGGTTTCCAGAAACCGAGACGGCTTCGCTCAAGATTCCTTAGCCTGAAAATTTCTGTATCAGGTACATAGCTTCTTGCAAGAGACAATGTTTTAAGATTGAAGCCAATCAGCTTTACCTGGTTAGGATTTAGTTTGCTCTTTCGCAGCGCTGCCGAAAGATGGGGAAGAATTTCTTTGCCGCATTTAATCTCGATAAATAAAATCTTACCCGACGGGACAGTTTGAAGCACTTCTTCGAGAGACGGAATTCTTTGATCAGTCCAGCGGTTCCCTTTGTAGCTGCCTACATCGATCTGCTTTAATGCCTTAATAGTCTGCGATCTAATCTTTTTATAAATGCCGGATGTTCTGTTCGTATTGCTATCATGAATAACTGCAATTTTATTATCTGCAGTTAAATGAACATCAATTTCAACGGCGCCGGCATCTCTTTCCCAGGCAAGATTGATTGAAGCCAGAGTATTTTCAGGTGCATCAAACGACTCGCCGCGGTGCGCTATTATCAATGCATTATCTTGCATAGCTTTCTTTTGATCGATTAAAATTTTACTCAAAGAGAAATAAACGTTTGTTAACGGATAGGAAAAATTTGACCGGATAAAGATAAATAAAAAAAATTTTTCCCGGCGCGTTCAACGATATAATTAATTTAATTGAGGTTGCTTAAATCATCAAGCTCTAAAAAATTATTTATCTTTTAAGTATTATACTAGTTAAGAATTCCCTACCGAAAAAGCTTATAGAGAGATGAAGTACCGTTTAAACAAATTTAAGTAAGAATTCATATCTTTGTATGAACAAACAGTAAATAACATTACCTGGAAATGAACGAATGAAGCTGGCATCGCTAAAAGATGGCTCGGTTGTACTTATTACCGGAAAGGAATTTATATATTTAAAACAGCTTGGCTTTAACGGAAGCATGCTTGACCTGATCTCCGAAGGAGATAATGAACTTAAAAGAATAAAAGTGGAAGCAGATAAAATTCATGAATGGGCTGAGTTAAATTCTGAAAGCTTGTCTGCTCCTGTTAAGAATCCTTCAAAGATTGTTGCCGTCGGACTAAACTACTTTGATCATGCAAGCGAGACGGGAATGGAAATCCCGAAGTCTCCTTTGATATTCTCCAAGTTCAGCAGTTCCATTACCGGACCGTATGACCCGATAATCATTCCGGGATCCGTTACACGGAAGGTAGATTATGAAGCGGAACTCGGAGTAGTCATAGGGAAAAGAGCGAGAAATGTTTTAATAGAGGATTCGTTGAACTACGTATTCGGTTATACCATTATCAATGACGTTTCGGCAAGGGATATTCAGTTTGCAGACAAGCAATGGACGCGCGGCAAGTCTCTGGATACCTTTTGCCCGATGGGTCCTGTCATTGTAACAAGGGACGAAATTGCCGATCCTCAAAAGCTTGAACTTGGCTGCGAAATAAATGGAGAGATGCTTCAGCAGGGCAGCACGAAGTATATGATATTCGGTGTTGCGGAATTAATCTCAAGTTTGTCGCACTCATTTACATTTGAGCCCGGAGATGTTATAGCGACAGGAACCCCGGGCGGCGTTGGCTACAAAAGAAATCCGCCCGTTTATCTTAAGCAGGGAGATAAAGTACGAGCATGGATAAAAGGAATAGGCGAGATGATAAACCACGTTGAAGTGAAATAAGAGGATCGACTGTCATTCTGTTTTAATAATTTGTTACGGTTTAAAAAATATTTCGTAACAAATACCGGGAATGATTTCGGATTTAATAACCGCGTTCCACCAGAGCACAAAGTTTTACAACAATAATTTGCAGAACAAAAATATTCACATACAAAATAGTCTTTTCCAAAGTATGAATTTATAAATGCCGGATTAACACATTGCTTCGGAGGGATTTTCATACAGATAAAGAAGCTTGATTGCATACCCGGTGTGTCTGCCGGGATTAATTGAAATAAATTTTCTTTATATTAAAGCTTATCATTTCGGTTAAGGAATATGGCAAAATATAATTGGTTCACAGGGAATGTTGTAAAGATATTAGATGAAACGCCTGCGGTTAAGAGATTTTTTATAAAGATACCGTCGCTGGATGAGTTTGATTTTAAGCCGGGTCAGTTTGTAATTCTTGATCCTGAAAGAAAGTACAACCTTCCTTCGCGGGAGTATTCTATCGCATCGCCGCCGGGCAACGGGAATGTAATTGAACTGATTATTGTTTTGAATGAGCAAGGAAAGCTCACCCCGTTTCTCTTTAACGAAATCAGGGTTGGTTCTGAAATTCAAGTATCAAGCGCACTCGGAAAGTTTCTTCTTCCGGAGGAAATTGAAAGAGAACTTTGTTTAATATGTACCGGCGTCGGTATTGCACCGCTCAGGTCGATGTATCTTCATATTTTGAAAAATAAAATTTCTCATAAAGATATTAATCTTGTTTTCGGGACGAGAAGAATTAACGACATGTGCTATCCTGAAGAACTTTACCAATTGGAAAAAGAATTTGCCTCATTTCATTTTTATCCTGTCCTTTCGAGAGAAACTTCTGCGGAATGGAAAATGAAAAAAGGTTACGTCCACCAGATTTATCGTGAGTTGTATGCCGATAAACGCCCGGCGTACTTTTATATCTGCGGCTGGAAAAACATGATACTCCAGGCAAGAGACAACCTCCTTGCAATGGGCTACGATAGAAACAGCATCAAGTTTGAGCTTTACGATAAATAGTTCCTTGAAACATTAAGGCGGGTAGAAGGAAGTAGTTTGATTATAAATTCACGGTTGTGTATTATAAGGTCGGCGTTTGATTTCATTTTTTATTTTCTATCCAAATTTTTTTATTTGACGTACGGTAACTTTTCTACCAAACTGAAGTCTAAACAAATGTAAACCGAAAGATTTCCAATGTGCAAAGAAATATACAAAGAGAGCGTTCATGCCGTATGTCCTCATTGTTCTAAAGAAATAGATATGGTCTGGGTCTGTAAAGTTGAGTCGGTAATTGGAACGAGATATATCTATTTCTGCAGCGAGTGCCAGAAGAATCTGGGAATATCAAGTCGGAAAAACTTTGAGGTAAGCTTTACAAATACTGCAATTATGGCTAACGACAGAGCTGCCGGAAGTTTATATTGAATCACTTCGCATCTAAAGTATGATTGCTGCATAATTCGGGGGATATATTTCCGGTCAATAAGCCTATTTATTATGAACTCTAAAAAACTGACAATGCGGGTCACAGATTTACTTTCGTAAAGTGAAATTAGCAAAGAAGCGTCGCTGACACTTTACTAAATGTAGCTCATCAGCCATTCTCTCACTGTTAAAAAACTTATGACTTATTTTCAGTATTTTAAGAGGAAGAATTTTTTAAATTATAAGCTGCCCAATGATTGAAATATCTAATCTGCACAAAAGCTTCGGCGATAAAAAAGTACTTTGCGGTGTTAATCTCCAAATCGATAAGGGTGAGACAATTGCGATAATCGGTAAAAGCGGCTGCGGTAAAAGCGTATTAATAAAACACATTGTAGGACTGCTTTATCCGGATGGGGGATTCGTTAAGGTTGAAGGGAAAGTAATATGCGAGCTTAATCCAAGGGACCTTTATGATATAAGAAAAAAGTTCGGTTTTCTCTTCCAGGGGGCTGCGCTTTTCGACTCCATGACTGTCGGCGAAAATGTTTCTCTGCCTCTCGTCGAGTCGAACAACAGCTTTTCAAAAAACGAAATTGAAAAAATAATTGCAGAAAAGCTCGAGTTGGTCGGACTGCCAGAAACTCAGAATTTAAAACCCGCCGAACTTTCGGGCGGAATGAAAAAGCGTGTTGGTCTTGCCAGAGCTTTAGTTACAAATCCCGACTATATCCTTTACGATGAGCCTACTACCGGTCTTGATCCGATAATGTCCGATTCAATCGACAGCCTGATTAAAGAGCTTAGTCAGAAGTTAAGCGTGACGTCGGTTGTGGTTACACACGATATGTACAGCGTAAAAAATGTTGCTCATAAGGTTGCTATGATGCACGATGGCGTAATCCACTTTACCGGCTCGCCGGACGAACTACTGCAATCTACTGATGAGGCAGTTATCGATTTCATCAAGAGGACATGGGTCTGAGCAGACTTCGAAGTTCCGAATTTAATTTCCCCTTTATGTTGACTCCAATCTAAAAAATCCGGCACCCGGTATCCCGAATCAGCCATCTGTCTGACTATATTTTGTGTCACAGCTTCGCATGCAGGTAACATGTACGTTAGGGTTGCTTCTTCGAAATCTTTTAATTGATTAAGGGATGTCTAAGGAGAAAAATGTTATGTTAAAAGTTGTGTTTGTTTATGAGAGGCAGCAGAGCGAATTGCTGCCGAGGCTGCTTGAACTTCTGTTTAATTCGCAGAGAGGTATGACCGGGAATGGCAAGGACGTTCTTGCCCTGTTAAACCGGGAAAGTCCCAAGCTCGCTTTTTTCGAATTTGAAAAACCTTCGAACCTTGAAGGCGAGCTTAATAATTTTCTTAAAAATCTTGATGAAAATATCCGGCTGCGTATTTCCTTTATTAAAATAAGCCCTTCGAATTTCTTTTTGTTCAAAATTATTCGTGAGAAAATTTTAAGCTCGATGAAAGACCGGTTTAGTCACCACGGCAAGGGAAGAGGCATTAAAGAAGCGTTTGTAAAAAGATAATTTGATCTGGCTTATAGTATTTATTAGAATTAAATTTAGATCGATAAAAATTTAATTTAATAAATTGACAGGTAAAGATGGGAAAGCCGATCTCAATTGTTGAGGTGATCCAGTTAATGCTTGCGCCGGGATTAATGATATCGGCATGCGGGCTGCTTCTTTTGGGGATGAACAACAAATACTCCCTGGTAGTAAACAGGATTCGCTTGTTGAATGAAGAAAGAAGAAAATTTTTTAGTAAGGCTGGCGAAAAAGATCTTGCATATGAAGAGGATGTCAGGCTGGAAAGTATATCGCTGCAGCTCAACCATCTTGCTTTTAGGGTTAAACTTGTACGCAATGCGGTTTTATCCTATACATTTGCGGTTGCGCTTTTTGTTCTCACCTCGCTGTTTATCGGGCTTGAATTTGTCTGGGGAAACGAAAGCCTGAACTATTTAGTTACCGTTTTATTTCTTGCGGGCATGGTACTTGTCCTGGTAGGTGTAGTATTTGCAGCTTACGAAACCAAAAAAGGGTACGATATTATTCATCTTGAAGTTAAGATTGACGAATAAGTTTTTACTCGTTAAATTTGATTTATGAATCGCCGGGTAAAAATAGAACAGCAGGACTTCCTAAAGCCGCTTAATATGATCAGGCTCTATTCCAGCGGAGCTTTCCCGATGGCTGACGAACTTACCGGCGAGATAAGCTGGTACATGCCTGAGATCCGCACTATTATCCCTCTTAACAATTACAACGTGCCGCGTTCTTTAAGAAAAGAAATTCCCCGGTTGAACTTTGAAGTAAGATTTGATTTTGATTTTCTTCCCGTAGTAAAAGGCTGTGCTTCGCGAAAGAGGACCTGGATATCCGGCGAACTCATTGAGGCATACCTCCGGCTAAAGAATCTTGGTCATGTCCATACGGTTGAAGCATGGGAGAATAATAAATTGGTCGGCGGTCTTTACGGCATAACATATCAGGGCGCTTTCTTCGGAGAATCTATGTTTTCTCGTGTATCCCAGGCTTCCAAGTTTGCGTTGATTAAGCTGCTTGAACGCCTTAACGAAAAAGGATTTGTTCTTCTCGACGTACAGTACATGACCGAGCATCTTAGAATGTTCGGCGCTAAAGAGATTTCTTTCCGCGAGTATAACCAGCTTCTGATGAGGGCTAACGAAAAAGACTGCGAGTTTTAAGAAATCCTTTTGGCTCTATCCCGGAAATTTTTTGAACGAATAGAAAGGATACGTAAGCAAATTTTTCTAAGATTATTTTTAAAACGAATATGCATCTAAAAGAAGCTGTTGATTTGATAAGACACAACTCAATCTCCGGGTCTGTAGTTCAGACCTGGACCGATTTAGGCTGCGGCTCGGGCACTTTCACAGCGGCACTTGCAAATTTGCTTCCTGCAGGCAGCCTTATCTACGCCGTTGATAAAAGTAAATCTTCTCTGGAAAAAATTCCTGAAGAAATAAATGATGTAAAAGTTAATAAGTTAAAGGAGGATTTTACAAAAGGAAAGATTCCCGGAAGCCTTGACGGGATACTGATGGCTAATTCGCTTCACTACGTCCGCGACAAAAGCTCTTTTATAAAAAAGATAAAAACTAATCTTAAACCGGGAGGCTTTTTCTTAATTATTGAATACGATTCGATGAGTTCAAATCCCTGGGTGCCGTATCCTGTAAATTTCAATTCATTAAAAATATTATTTGAAAGCGAAGGCTGCTGCTCAATTATAAAAATAAATGAAAGACCATCGGTCTTCAGAAGAGCAAATATCTATTCCTCCCTGATAAAAATTTAGATAATTGAGAGCTCCAAAGCGCGTATACCTGCGGCAAATTAATTTCAGTATTACTATTGGAAAACCCGTTGCTTATATTTGCATTTGGAATTTATACAATGACGACCTATTAAATGAAGGAAAATATATCTTCCGGTAAACAAATCATCGGCGCCTGTCTTGGAGCCTCTTCAATTTCGTTCGTAAGAATAAAGGAGTCGGATGAGCACGTCAAGGTTGTGGACGTGCTGTCGCTTCCTCATAACGGTGATCCGCGAAGGACTTTCCGGGAGAAGCTTTCCAAATTCAATCCCGGTTCTGATCCGGTTGTGGTAACCGGAAGGAAATTTAGAAAGCTCGTTAAGTTTACAAATATTTCCGAACCCGAAGCTACGGAGAGCGCATTTACATTTCTTAATAAAAACCACGAATGTTTCTCCGCGATTGCATCTTTAGGAGGGGAGACCTTTATGGTTTATACTCTTGATGAAGAGGGAAAGATTTCAAACGTAATTACAAAAAACCAGTGCGCCTCCGGCACAGGAGAATTTTTCCTTCAGCAGATTAAAAGAATGGATTTAGGCATCAACGAAGTTGTGGAAATGGCAAAGGATGCCGAGCCATTTAAGGTTTCGGGAAGATGCTCGGTGTTCTGCAAGTCGGACTGCACACATGCACTGAACAAAGGTGTTGGGAAAGCCGAGGTTGCGGCGGGGCTGTCTTCGATGATGGCGGAAAAAGTAGAGGAGCTTCTTAAAAAAATTAAACCCGGCAAGGTAATGATTGTCGGAGGGGTTACAAAGAATTCCGTTGTTGTTGACTTCCTGAGAAATTCAATTAACCACGGAACGGAGATTTACATTCCTCCCGAAGCTTCCTACTTTGAGGCGCTCGGAGCCGCTGTTTATGGGCTTAAACACCGCGTGAATCTTTTTGAAAATGATGATGAAATTTTTATTTCACAAAAGAGTTCTTTTGTCTTTCACCAGCCGCTTAAAAGTCATGAGAGCAGAGTCATATTTAAATCGATGGATAAAGGCAAGGCGGAAGATGGCGACGTTTGCATACTTGGGCTTGACGTCGGTTCTACAACAACTAAAGCCGTGGTAATAAGAAAGACCGACAATAAGATTTTAGGATCTGTCTATCTTTACACTCACGGCGATCCGGTCGAGGCTTCCAGGAAATGTTATGCAGAACTCTTAATACAGATTCCTGAAAAAATAAAAATTATCGGCATAGGCACTACCGGTTCCGGGAGACAGATTGCAGGTCTTCACGCACTTACAGACGGCGTTATAAATGAGATTGTGGCGCATGCCGCCGCCGCCGTTTACTTTGACCCCGAAGTCGATACGATTTTTGAAATCGGCGGGCAGGACGCAAAGTACACTTATATTGTAAATAAAGTTCCTGCAGATTATGCAATGAACGAAGCTTGTTCTGCGGGGACAGGTTCATTCATCGAAGAGTCTGCCTATGAATCTCTCGGAATAAAAGTAACCGACATTGAGCCGATTGCAATGATGGGCGAGATGCCTCCAAACTTCAGCGACCAATGTTCTGCCTTTATCAGTTCAGATATTAAAACCGCACAGCAGGAAAATATTGCTAAGGACGATATCGTAGCCGGGCTGGTGTACTCTATCTGTATGAACTATGTAACCCGCGTGAAAGGGAACAGACCGGTTGGCAAAAAGATATTTATGCAGGGCGGAGTTTGTTACAATAAAGCTATACCTATAGCAATGGCTGCAATGACCGGCAAGGAAATAATCGTTCCGCCGGAACCCGGGTTAATGGGCGCATTTGGTGTTGCCCTTGAGGTAAAGGAAAAAATTGAGCTCGGATTGATGAATCCGGGTGAGTTTTTTCTGAAGCATCTTGCCGAAAGAGAGGTAAGCTACAGAAAGCCGTTCATTTGTTTTGGAGGAAAAGAAAAGTGCGATTTAGCCTGCTCAATCAATTTAATAAAAGTTGAAGGTAAAACTTATCCTTTCGGCGGGGCTTGTAATAAGTATTATAATGTTCTAAACAAGACTAAAGTTGAAACGGAAAAGTTTGATTTTGTCCAGAGCCGTCAATATTTAATTTTCGAAAAGTACGCGCCTAAGGTAGATTTTCCCCGCGATGCAAAAACTGTCGGCATAAACCAATCGTTCCATACACATACAATTTATCCTTTGTACTACAATTTCTTTACGAGTCTCGGTTTTAAAGTTATTCTTTCAGATAAGGTTGACGAGAAAGGATTGGAAAGAGAGAATACTTCATTCTGTTTTCCTGCCCAGTTGTCGCTCGGATTGTTTTTGGATTTGATAGAGAAAAATCCGGATTATTATTTTATGCCGGAAATTTTTGAAATGTATGTTGAACCCGCGGAATCAATTGGTGGGGCTCCGTGTCATAATAGAATTGATACAAACTGCACCTGTGTTTTTGTCAGCGGAGAAACATTTTACCTTAAGCAGGCATTCAAAGATCTGATTGAAGATAAGAAAGTGGTTGCGCCTAAATTGAATTTTTCGGACGGCTTCGATAAAGAGGAGGAGAAATTTATCGCTGCAGCAAAGCAAATGGGAATTGCAGATGAGGAAAAAATTAAATCGGCTTTCTATTATGCTTTGAAAATGCAGGAAGAATTCCAGAAAGAATTTTTCGAGATGGGGGAGCGGTTCCTCGAATACTTAAAGCTTCATCCTGACGAGATGGCAATGGTTCTTGTTGGGAGACCTTATAATGCATTTACTGAAATTGCCGACAAAGGCATTCCTAAAAAATTTGCCTCGCGCGGTGTTTACGTCGTTCCGTTCGATATGTTTGACTACCGGGGACAGAGGGTCGATGATAATCAGTACTGGGAAGGCGGAAAGAAGATTTTAAAAGCAGCCCGCATTATAAAAGATAATCCGCAACTGTTTGCAACTTACATCTCAAACTTTTCTTGCGGACCCGACTCAATGCTGCTGACAACATTCCGCTCAATCATGGGGACCAAGCCGTCATTGACGCTCGAGCTTGACGGACATACGGCGGATGCGGGAATAAATACGAGGATAGATGCCGCTCTCGATATTATAAAAAATTTCAGAAGAGTTCAGTATAAAATTAAAGACCCGGATTTTAGTGATTTCATCCCGGCAAAAATTATTTTCGATTCCTCTCAAGGATATTTTGTTACTTCTGACGGAGAGAAGCTTCTTTTGTCCGACTCAAGGATTGATATTTTAATTCCATCGATGGGGGACCTGGCAGCGCCGATGTTTGCGGCGGGTTTAAGAAGCCAGGGATTTAATGCAATCTCGATGCCTGAAGGGAATCCCGAAATATTAAAGCTCGGCAGGTCGGTCGCAACCGGCAAAGAGTGCCTGCCTCTTCTCCTTTGTGACGGTTCTCTGCTTGATTACATCGAGAATAAGTGGGACGGCAAACAGTATATTGCTTTCTTTATTGTTCAGGGAGGCGGCAACTGCAGGCTTGGGCAGTACCCGGTTTTTATCCGTGAGATTATTAAGAGAAAAAGACTGAATAATGTCGCGACTTTAATCTTAATGAACGACGACGGCTTTGCGGGCTTAGGTCCGGATTTTGCATTGAGAGCAATACAGACTATCTTCATCAGTGATGTACTTGATGATATACGATCCGGTATAATGGCTCATGCTTATAGCCCGGATGAAGGATTAAATATCTTTTATAAGGAATATGAGCAGCTAAACCGTATAATAGAAGCGGAGCCCGGAAAGATTTATAAATCTTTAAAAGCATTTTCAAAAAATATTAAATTTAAAATTCCTGCTGCAATTCCAATTGATAAAGCAAAATACATTGCCCTATGCGGCGAGATTTATGTAAGGCGCGACCACTTCTCTCACAAATGGCTCAATAGACATTTTGCGAAGAAAGGATTTATACTCAAAGACTCTTATATAAGTGAGTGGGTTTATTATATAGATTATCTCGTAAAGAAGAAACTGCTGGAACCGGATGCTTCTTTCCGTAAAAACCTGGAAAGAACAATCAGATCCGTTTATATGCGGATAGCTGAATTCAGAATTAAAAAGATTTTATCGAAGACCGGCTACTATAAATTTTCATTAACGAAAGTTGATGCGCTGCTTAAGAGAAGCGCGCATATTCTACCGCTCGAATATAAGGGCGAGCCGGGGCTGACGCTGGGGGTTGCGCTGCATGAGTCAATTAATAAATATTGCGGTGTTATAAACCTTGGACCTTTCGGATGCATGCCTACAAGGCTTACCGAATCGCTTGCTGCGCCCGAGATGAAAATAGAAAATAAAATTCATGCCGAAAGAATCCTAAATAAAAATTTCACGCTGCCGCATATTTTTGACGGCAGTATGAACATCCCATTCCTTACAATTGAGACAGACGGGAACGTTTATCCGCAGGTTATTGAAGCGCGCCTTGAAACTTTTGCGATGCAGGCAGAGCGGGTCGCCGGTATGATGGAAAAGACAAGACATAACGGGAAAAATAGACAGTAGTAAAAGTTTATGAGGCTGACCAAAATGCAGATTTTAAAAATGCATTTAAACAGAATTTTCGTCCCGTTCAAATCGTGATGCCACGATATAAAATCTTATTTATGGTCAGCCTCAAAAACAATTAATGAGCGGCAGCATGCATTGGATGCTGATGCTGGATTGAATTCCAGATTGCAAGCACCGTAACGACTATTCCTGAAAGAAAAAAGTTCCATGGCTCATAGAGCATAAACCATATTCCGCTAAGGAACAGCCAGGTACCTATAACTCCGTTAACATACCCTTGCCAGCTGCTCTCCATTCCGCCTCCCCAGAAGCCGAAAACGAATGAAACTACCCCCGGAACTATCATGCTTGCCGGGGTCCAAAGCGCCGGTACAAAAGCACAGATTATCAGCCAAATACCAACTGCTATGTTCAGCCAAGCCTGCCACATATCTCTATCCTCCTTTCTCTTTATTCTCATTAAGTGAACTGCTTTCAATTTATAAATTGAAAACTTAAATTCAAGAATAAATTAAATACACAGTGAGACCAATCAAATTGATTTTGTACCGCCGTACGTTTACTTCAAATCCGGTCATCTTTACTTTGCGGAGCGTTTTAGAAACGTGCCTGTCTGCAGTTCTTCAAAGGCTTTTCTCAACTCATCCTGGGTGTTCATTACGATAGGACCATACCACGCAACTGGTTCCTTAAGCGGTTTGCCTGCAACCAGTAGGAAGCGTATCCCCTCGTCTCCCGACTGAACCGTCACTTCATCGCCGCTGTCAAATAAGATTAGCGAACGGTTATCTGCTTCTACCGGCGGCGCCGAATCGATCCAGCCGACACTCTCGGTCGGCACTGCAAGCGGACCTGAAGCATTGCAGAATTTTCCCGAGCCTTCAAACACATATGCAAAGGCATTGTTTCTGGTATCAATGGGTAATGATTTTTTCTTTCCGGGAGGGACAAAGACATCAATATAAATGGGGTCCGCAGCAATACCTTCGACAGGTCCTTTCTTTCCCCAGAAGCTTCCACAGATTATTCTAACATTGGTTCCGTCGTCGTCGGTTATCCCGGGCATGTCTGCTGATTTAATTTCCTGGTAACGCGGTGTAGTCATCTTTAATGCAGCAGGAAGATTTGCCCAGAGCTGGAAGCCGTGCATTCTTCCTACTTTGTCGCCTTTAGGCATTTCCTGATGAATTATTCCGCTGCCTGCTGTCATCCATTGAATATCTCCCGAGGAGATAACGCCTTTATTGCCCATGCTGTCTCCGTGCTCAACGCTTCCGGCAAGAACGTAAGTGATAGTCTCAATTCCGCGGTGCGGGTGCCATGGAAATCCGGCAAGATAATCTTCCGGTCGTTCATTCCTGAAATCGTCAAGAAGAAGGAATGGATCCGTTTCGGATGGATCTCCGAAGCCTATTGCACGGCGAAGATTGACACCGGCGCCTTCTATTGTCGGCTTTGCTTTTATAATTTTTTTAACAGGTCGAAGCGACATATCAACCTCCTTTGGATATTTGTTTAAAGGAATTCTTATATAATTTTCGAACAGAAATTACTCAGCAAAGCAAAATCTTTTTGTGCTTTTCAATATAGCTTTGTCCGCAGCTCTTTAATCAAGAAAAAAAAACAAATCATAAAATTACTTTTTTCTTAGATTTGCCTTCCAAATAATTTAACAACTATAAACTGTCTACAACAAACAGATATGTTTCATAAACCCCATGCAAACGTGCACCCATACTTTTTACCGGTACAATGACGTATTTCACCGATTTGCATTTAGAAGGGTATCCTCTTTTGGTTATTTTTGCAATTCGAAAATATGATTTAACATCCGGGAAATGGTACAAAAGAATACAGGTAAAGAAAGAGGCAAGCCTAAGTTAACATCGCTGTTGAAGCCTTACATGGGAATGATTTCGCTGCTGATTTTTTTTGCGCTGCTCGGCAACGGAATGAACCTTTTCATTCCCAAAATAATTTCCCACGGAATAGACTCTTTCACCGGCGGTCATTATATTTTTAAGACTATCGCCTTTGAGTTCATCGGCGCGGCTATAATCATCTTTATATTTACTTATCTTCAAAGCATCGTTCAGACTTATGCTTCCGAAAAGGTTGCACGGGACCTAAGAGAAAAGCTTGCCGGGAAAATCTCAAGGCAGAGCTATTCATTTATTCTTGAAGCGAACCCGTCGAAGCTTCTTACCAACCTTACTTCGGATATTGATTCCGTAAAGATGTTTGTGTCGCAAGCTGTTTCATCCATTGCTTCTTCTTTGTTTATCATTGTCGGGACGTGCATACTTCTACTGACAATCGATTGGAAGCTTGCATTAACCGTAATTGCTATTATCCCGATAATCGGCGGAACCTTCTTTGCCGTTCTGAAAAAAGTTCGCGTACTGTTTAAGAAGAGCAGGGAGATAATTGATTGGCTGAACAAGGTTATAAATGAAAGCATTCTTGGAGCTGCAATTATTCGCGTTGTTAATTCTCAGCAGACAGAATATAAAAAATTTCTTGAAGCTAATAGCGAAGCAAGAAGTCTCGGCATCTCAATATTAACTTTGTTTGCTACTTTAATTCCCGTTATTACATTCGTGGCAAACCTTGCAACTCTTTCGATTCTTGCTTTAGGCGG
>JBJKRP010000060.1:0-3494 GCA_046704565.1 Ignavibacteriaceae bacterium
AAATAGCTTGCCCCGATTAAATCGGAGCCATATAAGTAAATAGTATTTCTATCCGGGTTGACCGCTTCGTTTTCATACACAGATGGGAACAATGCGTGAGGACAGAGCTATCAACCTGGAATTATATAAACTTAAATTTAGAATTGTAGACAGCTTGAAAAATAATGCATTTAATCTGAAACTATTTATTAATTTGATTTTAGCTGCTGCTGCGGTATTAAATGCAACCCAAGCTCTTTACGCGAAGGATACAAGTGCAATTGCAAGAGCCGGACTTCGCTCATCCATTTACGGCTTTAACGATTCATATCCCGATACCACATGGTGGTTAAATGCAACAAGCGACATGTCGGAACGCTTTTCAGGAACAACTCCTTCTGTAATCTGGATTATTGGGTATACTGAAAATGACGGAGCCTATTTGAACTTTCCCAAGCCTAATAACGGAGTTACCTATAAAAAAATATTTTTCGGAAGTACGGATCAAAACGAAAAGTATCTTAATTTTTTTGATCGCCATGGTATAAAAGCCTGGTTGGAAGTTGAACCCGGTATGGCTGACATTGATACTCTTATAAGCCTTGTGCTTAATCAATATAGTCATCATAAATGTGTCATCGGATTTGGAGTGGATGTTGAGTGGTATAAAACCGGATCGTCTAATAATTATGAAGGGCAGGCGGTTTCCGATTCGGAGGCTACGGACTGGAGTGCCCGTGCCAAATCGTTTAATAAAGATTATCTTTTTTTCTTAAAACATTGGCTCACTGATAAAATGCCGCCAACCTTCCGTACCGGTATGGTCTTTATAGATGACAGCCAGGAATTCCCTGATTTGAATAGTATGGTAAGCGAGTTTGTTGTATGGGCAAAAACTTTTGCGCCATCCAGGGTCGGCTTTCAATATGGATATGATGCGGATAAATCATGGTGGAATAAGTTATCCAATCCGCCCAAAGCAATAGGTGATGCTCTTATAAGCGAGTGTACAAATATATCTGATTTGTACTGGGTTGATTTTACGGCTTACGATATCTGGCCGCCTAATTTTAATCCTACTTCAGTATTAATCGAACAAAACCAGCAGACCCCGGACGGCTTTAAACTTTTTCAGAATTATCCAAACCCATTCAATCCTTCTACTAATGTTAAATTTACACTTGCTGAGAGCGGCGGAATTGATCTAAGCGTCTATAATATATTAGGACAAAAAGTTTTGAATATTTTCGATAATCAATATATGTATGCAGGACTTCACGAAGTAAATATTAATATGTCAATGCAGGCTGCCGGTACCTATATACTATTGATTAAGCAAAATGAAAACTTAAAAGCAATTAAAATGATTTTCTTAAAATAATTAAATATAATCCGCTATAACAATAGGAAACTTATATGAACGACCCAAACACAGTTTTACCGCAGACAAAATCCGGCAGAATAATTTCAATTGATATTATCAGAGGATTTACAATTCTTGTAATGATATTCGTAAATGACCTTGCCGGTGTTGCAAATGTTCCCGCGTGGATGAAGCACGCTCCTACCATGCACGACGGCATGACCTTCGTCGATTGGGTCTTTCCCGCTTTCTTATTTATTGTAGGTATGTCAATTCCTTTTTCAATCGGAAGAAGAATAGAAAAAGGTGAGAAGATATTTTCCGTTTGGAAGCATATTCTGATTAGAGTTGCGGGTCTTCTTTTACTCGGGTTTTATATGGTTAATGGAGATTCAATTTCCGATCAGGGATTTCTAAATCCGCATCTATGGATATTGCTGCTGTATATCTTCATGATTATAATCTGGAATAGAAACACAGACGCAAAAAGTATTTTTTCAAAAAGGTGGATTAAGTATCTGGCTGCTGCCGGTTTAATTGCTTTGTTCTTTTTATATAAAGGAGGCGGGCAGACAGGATTGATCCAGATGCGCCCCGACTGGTGGGGGATACTCGGATTAATCGGCTGGGCTTATCTTGTTGCCTGCTTGTTTTATATCCCTTTCAGAAAAAATGAGATGGCGCTGCTGGGTGCCGCCTCTTTACTTTTCCTATTTTATTTTGCCGATAGCGCAGGGATGCTCAACGGTTTTAACTTCATTCACATATTATTTCCGGGCATGTACGTTAGCTATACTTTAGGCTCTCATCCGGCTATCGTTATTCTCGGTGTGGTTTTGGGAATGAAGATAAGAGAGCATGCCGTACACCCGGATAATAGAAAGTTATTAGTCTGGTCATTCGGGTTCAGCATTTATTTATTGATTGCCGGGTTGTTTTTACATCAGTTAAATTACCTTGATAAAATGTTTATCATCAGTAAAAATCTTGCAACCGTTCCGTGGTGCCTGCTTAGTTCATCATTTACAATCTGGATTTGGATGATTGTTTATTGGTTAGTCGATATGAAGGGCTATAAATCATGGTTCAAGATTGTGGAGCCGGCGGGAGAGAATCCATTGTTTGCTTACATACTGGCGCCGTTTGTTGTTGAATGCTTTGCCCTGGCTGCACTATTATTTAACGGATTTGATATTTACGCATGGCTCGGTGATAATTTTTCCATAGGATTAATTCGCGCCATACTTATCGCGTTCTTAATGACATGGCTCCCCGGTTATCTTGGTAAAAAAGGATTGCAGCTTAGACTATAATAAAAACATATTGGTGAAAAAACATGAAAAAAATATTCTTACTGTTCGCGTTTATTCTGTTTTCGGTTCCGCAACTATATTGTCAAAAGATAAAGGTACTGACAAACCAGGTCGGCTACGAACCAGGCGGTATTAAGACTGCCGTGGTGGAGGCATTCAAAGGAGATAAAATTACAAACTGCTTAATTAAGCAATATGATAACGATAAAGAAATTGCATCGCTAAAGCCGGTTTATGTCGGAAGAGTTGATCAATGGAAGAACTGGTATTTCTGGACGATAGATTTTTCCGGTGTCGGGCGTGAAGGAAAATATTATATAGAATGCACAACCAACCGCGGGACGTTTTGTTCATTCCCGTTTTTAATTCAAAAAAATGTTCTTGAAAGAAATACATTATCCGATGTGGTTTCTTATTTCAAGGAGCAGCGCTGCGTGGGGCAAATGGAAAAAGCCGATAAAAAGATGGCTTCGCCTTTCGACAAAACCGGTACAATTGACGTACACGGCGGCTGGCAGGATGCAACCGGCGATTACGGCAAGCATTTGTCTCATTTATCCTTTACAAATTTTTCTGTCCCTCAGCAGATTCCTCTTGTCGTTTACAGCTTATGCAAGAGCTATGAAATGCTGGATAAAAAGAATGATGATAATTTTACCCAGTTCAAAAAAAGAATTCTTGACGAGCTTTTATATGGTGCCGACTATCTTGTAAGGATTAAAGATCCTGACGGAACCTTTTACAGATCAGTTTCAGCACCGGGTCCTAAAAAGCTGCCGAAAGACCGCGAAATATCTCCCGCCATGACAGGCTTTAGTATAAGAAATACAAAAAACGAT
>JBJKRP010000061.1:0-5753 GCA_046704565.1 Ignavibacteriaceae bacterium
CTTCCAAAAGGGCATCTCGACAGGCTCGATGCCCGGCTTAACTAACTTTTTGGTCACCCCCTATGTTAATTTCATTTAATAACTTTGGAACAAAAAAATTTACAAAATCCATATGTTAAGACGCCAATGAGATTAGCAATCTGTGCAGCGATATTTTTGGTTTAATAGAAATCTTGCCAGTCCGTCGGGAGTATAGTCCGGGCAGCAAATCTATTTCTCCTTTAGTTCTTTATAGAATTTTTGAAGAACGAAAAACGCTTTCTTCTTCTTCCCTCTGTTCGATATTAAGCCTTTCCGGTTATAGAAATCCTGGAAGTATGGCAGCGGTCTCCTGGGCGACCTGAAGTCCATTAATATCCAGGGACTCATCCCTCTTAAAAAGGAAATTTTCTTTAGCATTTCAATTTGATATTTATAAACATTCGCCTGATACTCTTCAGTCCATCTTGTATCTTTATCTCCATGATATCCGTACAGCGCAGCAGCGCCAAGCTCGCTGATGATTAATGGCTTGTTATATTCAGTCTGCCATACTTTCTTAAGCGCATCTTCCGGTTTGCCGGCATACCAGCCAATGTATTCGTTCACCCCTATAACGTCAAGATATTTGCAGAGCGGATCGTTTATTATCACCTTGTCCTTACTATAATCAGTCTCTGTTGCTGCCGTAATCAATCTTGTAGGATCCAAAGCCCTGGCGCTGTCTATTAACGTTTTTAAAAACTTTAGTCTTGCATCACTTCTCGGTGTTTCGTTTGCCATTGACCAGATTATTACCGGGGCTCTGTTCCTGTCCCTGGTTATCATTTCAGTCAACTGGTTTAAAGCGTTGTCAAGCGTATTTTTGTTTGTCCATTGTATCGTCCAGTAAACGGGAATCTCCGACCACACAAGTAGCCCCATCTTTTCGGCTTCCCTGATCATGTTTTCATTATAAGGATAATGCGCAAGACGGACGTAGTTACATCCCAGTTCTTTAGCCCAGTTCAGCAGGGTGCGGTCTTGTGCCGTGCTGTATGCCCGTCCTGACGTGAATGGAGCTTCCTCGTGCATTGATATTCCTCTCAGAAATATCGGTTTGTTATTCAGCAGAAGTTCGGTCCCTTTGGTCTCAATTGATCTAAACCCTATTTCATCATTGACTGTATCGGTCTCCGAGATAATTTTAACTCCGTATAAAAAAGGATCGCCGGGAGACCACAGTCTTAAATTCGCAGTAAAATCTATTTTTGCTATGCCGTTAACATCAGTCATGAATTTTTTATTAATGCCTACGCCGGGTACTTGAATTTCTATGCTCTGTTTCTTTAGGCTCCCGTTTAATTTTAACCATCCGTCAACTTCATTTAAAGATCCCTTCTTCAATTGTATAAAATAATCCTGGATGAATGTCTCCGGCTCTTCAACAAGGTACACGTCCCCCGTCAGTCCCCCGTAATTCCACCAATCTGTATCCAGTGTAGGAACTCCGTCCTTCAGTCTTTTGTCGTCGACTTTTACTACAACGAAGTTACTCCCGTCCTTTAAGAATTTCGTTGCTTCAAAATCAAACGGAGTAAAGCCGCCGGTATGCTCGCCTAACTCCTTCCCGTTTACGTAAACAATTGCGTCATAATTCGCCGCTCCGAAATAAAGAAAAGTTCTTACACCCGGTCTTACATTATACTTGAACGATTTCTTATACCATATTGTGCCTTCATAAAGGAATAGCTTTTCCTTTTGAGTATTCCAATCGCCCGGGACCTCTAACGTTTCGGACTTATCGAAATTATACTCCACCAGGTCACTTTTACTTTTAGCATGCCTGTCAAGGAAGTAGCCGTCATTTCTCGGCTTGTACCGGTAATCATAATAGCCTGCTTCATACGGATCGATAATTATCCTCCACTTGCCGTCAAGACTTATTTTATCTCTGTGGGATATGTTGGTAATCAATCCCGTATGTTGGGGAAAGATAACCGCCGTTGTCATTAAAGAAACAAAAATGGTAAAAAGTATTTTCATTACTATTTATTCCTTGCCTCGATTTATAAATTCAAGTTCATTATGGATATTAAACAGTGTACCCGGATAATTTGTCCTTCTCTTCCTTTCCGCTGTCATTGAAATTCACATGCTTCATGAACTGCCGGACTATCATTCTAAAATAATAGTCCGGCTAAATGATGCTTAATCTTCATTATCTAAACCGCGAATGCTCTCGAGCAACATCTTCCATCTTACCCATTGTTGAGTTATAAGGCATTATAAAAAAGCTATAGCTGTATGATTGAGTCGCCGGTAAACGGAACTGCGGCAGCGGTCTTGCATTGGGGCTCCAGGTGTCTATGCCTCCTATTCCCATCTGTTTATAATCCAGGTTAACGGTAATAAAATTCCTATTAGGCAGTTGATCAATATGCGTTGCTTTTTCCAGATCCTCTAATGAATAATTCCATGCGCTGATGCTTAAGGTTGGATTTCCGACTGCAAGCAAGCCTTCGCCGTTCTTGTTTGTAAAAGCCGCCCAGCGTACGTCGCACCGGTTGCCGTTCTCTTGCGGACGGACATAATTTGTCCACAGGCTGTCTACTTGACCGGAATACTGCCCTATGTTTGCGCCGCTTTCCTTGTCTTGATAATTAGCCCACGGACCTCTTCCGTACCAGCTCATCGTGCCGTACTCTTTAGGTATCCTTAGCTCTTCACCAACCTTCGGAATATCCGGCAATGCGGCTCCAACCGGATGCAGCTGCTGCTCAACTTTTACCACGCCGCTTCCATAAACCTTGTACTCTACGCTCCAGGTTGATGAGCCAAGCGGTAAAGTTCCGCTGACGGAAACAACTGCTTCCTTATCATTTGGCTGTGTAACTTTTACATCGTCAACTTTGCGTCCTGCTGCGGCTTGTTTCCACGCGTTCAGGGCTCCGCGGAATCCCGCTATATCGTTGTCTGTCGGTGCACGCCAGTAATTCGGCTGCATAGGCGCGCTTAGCAGCTCGCGTCCTTTCCAGTTGTAGCTTACAAGAGAACCGTCGCTTTTATTAATTTCAATTTTGAATCCTTCTCCGCTGACAACAATTGGGTTCCCCGCTTGATCTATTTTAACCGCGCTCATCTTGCTAAGATCAATTTTCTGAGCCTGCGGTGCCGCCCACGGCATCTTAAATTGATCCCATGCTACTGTGAAGCCTTTCTTTGCCCAGAATTCATCACTCTTAAGATTGACGCTTAGATTTAACCAGTATTCACGCCCCGGGACTAAATTCGGCTGCTTGATAGGCAGAGCAAGAAATGCCCGTCTACCCGGCGGAGTACTTAGCGTATCGATTACGCCGGACTGAATTACCTGTCCGTCCTGTGTTACATTCCAGCGCACTTCGTAATTCTTCAAACTCGAATGAAAATAATTATTATAAATCATCACTCTGTCTTTTGATAGATCAATAGGCTGGAAGTTTACATATTGATATACATGCTTTACCTCGTAGTACGCCGGCTGCGGAACCCGGTCAGGCAGAATAAACCCGTTAATGTTAAAGTTCGCGTCGTTCGGAACGTCGCCGTAATCCCCGCCGTAAGCCCAGAACATCTTTCCCTGCGCATCTTTTTTATACAAGCCTTGATCAACCCAGTCCCAGATGCAGGCTCCGATAAGATTTTTATGACTGTTAATTATGTTCCAGTAAATCTGCAGATTGCCGGTGGAATTTCCCATCGAATGAGCATATTCACAAAGAAATATCGGCTTAGTTATATTGGGATCTGCGGCTAAGTTTTTGAGTTCATCGGGAGACGGATACATATAGCTGTTCATGTCCGCAACACTGTTCATCTGCTCATAATGAATCGGTCTTGAAGGATCAACCGCCCGCGCATACGATGCCATTATCTTAAAGTTCTCGCCGTTGCCTGCCTCATTGCCAAGCGACCATATAATCACACAAGGATGGTTCTTATCTCTGGCTATCATACGTTTGATTCTTTCAAGACAGGCATTTGTCCAAAGCGGATCGCTGCCGGGCAGCAAATCCTTGTAAAAAGATAAACCGTGCGACTCTAAATTAGTTTCATCAATTACATACATACCGTATTTATCAAAAAGGTAATAATACCTTGGATCGTGCGGGTAGTGTGAGAAGCGGACAGTATTAATATTAGCACGCTTCATTAATTTAAGGTCCTTTACAATCCATTTATAATCAACTGCCCTGCCGTGAAAAGGATCATGATCATGTATGTCTGTCCCCTTCAACTTTACTGAGACTCCATTTACCAGCAGCATCCCATCCTTAATTTCAATTGTGCGGAATCCCGCAGTAGACCGGGCTGCTTCAATAAGTTTGCCGTTCTCGTCTTTTAAAACCAAAACTACTGTATATAGATATGGAGTTTCAGCACTCCATTTTTCTACGTTTTTTATTTCTGATCTAAGATCCGCTATCGCATCCGTACCGGCTGGAATATCTGTAACTGTTTTTCCTTGTATAAACGGACCGCTTCCGATTTGTTTACCATGTTCATCGTAGAGATAAGCATCAACGTTCGCAGGCTTTAAGTCTTTACCTGTGTTGTTGCGGACTTTTACTGTTATGTCGAGCAAGCCGTCGGTATATCTGTCATCTAACTTTGCCCTGACAAAAAAATCTTCCAGGTGTTCTTTAGGTGTCGAGTATAAGTACACCGGACGGAATATCCCGCTGAACCGCCACATGTCCTGATCTTCAAGATAGGAACCGTCAGACCAGCGGATTACTTCTACTGCTAATTGATTAACTCCTTTTTTAACATAAGAAGTCAAGTTGAACTCTGCCGGGGTCATACTGCCCTGGCTGTATCCTACTTTTTCGCCGTTTACCCAGATGTAAAAAGCGCTCTTCACCCCGCCGAAATGGATATAAATATCACGTCCATCCCAGTCATTTGGTATTGTAAATGTAGTTCTGTAAGAACCAACGGGATCATAATCTTGAGGAATAAGTGGCGGATGAGCCGGGTAATCCGGATGGAATGGATACCTGTAATTAAGATAAATAGCCTTTCCGAAGCCTTCCGTCTGCCAGCTTGCAGGCACCCGGATGTTTGACCAGCTGCTTACGTTATAATCCGTCTTGTAAAAGTCCTTCGGTCTCTCCGCCGGATTTTTCGACCACTTGAATTTCCACGTACCGTCGAGAGATTTATAATAGGGGGTGTGGAACTCCAGCCCGCTGTCTGCCAATGCGCTCTGCACGTCGGGATAATGCATGAAGCTTAAATTAGCGGGCAGTTTATTTATCCCGATAACCTGTGGGTTTTCCCAATCCGGCAGACCGTTGTAATTTTCCTGCGCAAATAAAAGTGCGGAAGCAGTCAATATAGTTAATATGATTATAGCGAATGAATATTTCATAACATTTTTTCCTTATTGTTAATTCCCGGCTGAAGATTAAATTGGAAGTTCCATTTCTATGGTTCTCAATAGTTTTTATCACATTATTTAAGATCTGGCTCTTAAATTTATATAAAAAAATATACCCGGAGAAGGTTTCTCTGTAACTCAGATACAAAAAATTTGCGAGCGTGTATTGAGACTTTGTGACCCTGCCTTTTTGTTTTCACTTCAAAAGTAATGGCTCATCTGAATTTTTATAAATCCGAAACTCTTCTCACCACGGCTCTGGCGGGGGCGCCGTCCGATCCCGCAATGTTGATCGGTAAACAAATTAAATCATATATCCCCTGCGTTACCCGGCTTAACGCAAGCCCCTCTATTATACAGATTTCCGAGC
>JBJKRP010000062.1:0-10352 GCA_046704565.1 Ignavibacteriaceae bacterium
GCATTCATTTTAGGCACTGGAAAAATATGGGAGAAAGTTCCTGAATCGCTTAAGTTTACTTTTGACGGGCAGCTGCCGACGTACTTAACTGCGAAGGATTTGATACTCCAGTTGCTTGGCGATATTACAACGGACGGCGGAACTTACTGTGCACTCGAGTTCGACGGTGAAGGCGTGTATTCTCTTTCAATTGATGAAAGAATGACGTTGACCAACATGGCGATTGAGGGCGGCGCAATGAACGGAATAATAGCTGCCGATTCAGTTACCGAGGCTTATGTAAAGGAAAGAACGGATAAGCAGTATGAAATTTTTCATAGTGATTCCGATGCAAAATATAAACAGGCATTCCGTTATGATGTTACTAAGATGGAACCGCATGTTGCAAAGCCGCATAGCCCGGATAATCTCGGCACTGTCCGGAGCGTTCAAGGAACAAAGCTGACCAAATGCTACATCGGATCATGCACAGGCGGAAAGCTTAGCGATTATATTGCGGCAGCGAAAATTATTTCCGGCAATAAAGTTAAAGTCCCTACTTTCATAGTCCCTGCAAGCACGCAAGTGGCGGGACAGCTCGATACCGAAACCATCAGCGGAATAACACTAAGGCAAATTTTTGAAAATGCCGGCGCCACGATTGCTCAGTCTTCCTGCGCAGCATGTCTCGGTGGTCCCTCCGATACAATAGGCAGGGCTGTTGATGGAGAAGTGGTTATCTCGACAACGAACAGAAACTTTCCCGGAAGAATGGGAAGCAAAAAGTCGGCAGTATATTTAGCTTCGCCGCTGACTGTAGCTGCTTCATCATTAACCGGAGTTATAACCGACCCGCGGGATTTTTTATAAATGAATTTGGAGTTAAGAATTAAATGGAAAAAATAATTAAAGGTAAAGCCTACGTTCTGGGCAACAACATAGATACCGATCAAATAATTCCGGCTGAACATCTTGTTTATAGCTTGACTGATCCGGAAGAATCAAAGAAGTATGGGCACTTCGCGCTTTCAAGTGTCCCTCCGGCTCAGGCTGGTCTGCCTGAAGGAAATATTCCTTTCATTAAAGGAGAAAATTATCGATCTGAGTTTAATATAGTAATCGGCGGTTCCAATTTCGGATGCGGCTCTTCCAGGGAACACGCGCCTTTTGCTCTGCAAGTTGCCGGCGTTAAAGCTGTAATTGCAGAATCTTATGCAAGAATATTTTATAGGAACTGTGTAGACGGAGGTTTCTTGCTTCCTTATGAAACGACCGGGAAATTAAACGATCAAATTAATACCGGCGACGAGCTTGAACTTGATGTTCATGATAATATTTTGAAAAACATAACTACAGGAAAGTCTTACGATCTACGTTCATTGGGAGATATTCTTCCGATTATTGAAGCCGGTGATATTTTCAAGTACGCAAGACAATCAGGTATGATTGCATAAATGAAGTCTAATTGAGCTTGAACCTATCGTAAGGCTAAAGCGAGTAAGGTTAAGAGCCGTATTAAGAAAAATTTTTTATAATAAATAATAACAAGTGGAATCAGAGATGAGCGACAAAATTGAGCTGTTCGATACTACGCTGCGCGACGGTACGCAGGGCGAAGGGATAAATCTATCTGTTCAGGATAAATTATTAATTGTTCAGAAGCTGGATGAATTTGGTATCGACATTATTGAAGGCGGCTGGCCGGGGAGTAACCCGAGGGATGAAGAATTCTTCCAAAAGGTAAAAGGATTAAAGCTCAGGCATTCGCAGGTTTGTGCGTTTGGCTCTACGGCTCGTTCATTAAAAAATATCGAAGCGGATCCGAACTTAGTTGCAATACTAAAGGCGGAGACTCCCGTTGTTTCTATCTTTGGAAAAACGTGGAGGCTTCACTCCAACCAGGGGCTTGGTCTGGCAGACGAAGAAAATGAAGAATTAATTTTTAAATCGGTTTCATTATTAAAAAGACAGGGAAGGAAAGTTGTCTATGATGCCGAACATTTCTTTGACGGTTATAAGGACAATAAGCAGTTTGCGTTGAAGATGCTGAAAGCGGCAGAACGTGCGCATGCCGATGTTATAGTTCTATGCGATACAAACGGCGGTTCCCTGCCTTCGGAAATTTCAGCAATAGTTACCGATCTGGCGAAAGATATTTCCGTACCTCTGGGGATTCATACTCATAATGATTCCGAGCTTGCAGTGGCAAACTCGATTGCAGCTATCTCGGCGGGTGCGGTTCACGTGCAGGGAACCATCAACGGCGTCGGTGAAAGATGCGGCAATGCGAATCTATGCAGCATAATTCCAAACTTAATTCTTAAATTGAATAAGCAGACTAACGTGGTAGTAAATCTTGGTCATCTTACTTCCTTATCTAATTTTGTTTTTGAAGTAATGAACCTGTCGCCGAATACCCGCGCTGCATTTGTAGGCAAGTCGGCTTTCGCTCATAAAGGAGGAATTCATGTAAGCGCTGTTTTAAAGAATAGCAGCATGTATGAACACATTAAGCCTGAAAGTGTCGGCAACAAGCAAAGAGTTTTGGTATCCGATCTTGCCGGTCAAAGCAATATCCGTTACAAAGCTAAAGAGCTGGGAATTGATTTATCCGATAATACCGAGCTGAGCAAGAAGCTTGTCAGCTACGTGAAATCGCTCGAGTATGCAGGCTTTCAGTTTGACGGAGCTGAAGCATCATTTGAGCTTCTATTAAGAAAAGAATTGAATGAATTTAGTCCGTTCTTTACAGTCTTAGATTCCAAGGTAACTGTTTTTAATAGTAATGAAGGGATCTCTCCTGCTGAGGCTGTCCTTAAGATTTCAGTTGACGGCGAGATTGAACATACCGCATCGGACGGTGATGGTCCGGTTAACGCACTTGACAATGCCCTTCGTAAGGCTTTGTTAAGATTCTATCCTGAAATTTCCTTAATAAAATTAATTGACTACAAGGTGCGCGTGCTTGATGAGAAGGACGGAACCGCTGCAAAGGTGAGAGTAATAATCCAATCGAGCGACGGCAACGAATTCTGGAATACGGTCGGTGTGTCTGAGAATATTATCGAAGCCAGCTTCCAGGCTTTAAGCGACAGCATTAACTTCAAGCTGTTCAAATACCATAACCAGAAAGAACGGATAACTGCTTAACAGTGAAGGCATGAAGATAGGACTGGTTCAATATAATCCGGTGTGGGAAGATAAGGACAAAAATCTTGAAAAGATTAATGTCCTGCTTGCAAATTATTCCGACCAGGCAGAAGCTTTAATCTTCCCGGAAATGACCCTTACCGGTTTTACAATGAATGCTTCTGTCTTTGCGGAAACGCTTTCCGGCGGGAGTTTCAAATACTTTTCGGAAATCGCTCTTAATAAAAGGTGTCATGTAATTGCAGGAATTATAGAACGCAAAGAAAATAATTTTTATAACTCGCTTCTTCATATAAATAAAAAAGGAGAGCTTGCAAAAGTTTACAGAAAAATCCATCCGTTTTCTTACTCAACGGAAGATAAGCATTACGCAAGAGGGAACGAGATAGCTATTACAAAAATTGAAGATTGGGATGCCGGTCTTTCTATATGTTATGATTTGCGTTTCCCGGAACTGTTCAGGCATTATGGAAAGGCGGGGACAGAATTAATATTAGTAATTGCAAATTGGCCCGTCGCCAGAATAGAGCATTGGCGTACGTTGTTGAAGGCTCGTGCTATTGAAAATCAATGTTATGTTGCGGGAGTAAACAGAATCGGAAATGACCCGGCGCTAAAGTATAGCGGCTTCAGCAGCATCTTTGATCCTATGGGTAATGAAATTATTACTTCGGCGAATGAAGAAATAATTTTGACTGCGGAAATTTCAATTGAGAAGGTAAAAGAAACAAGAGAGAAGCTTCCGTTTCTTAACGATATCGTTTTAATTTAAGATATAAATTAAAGAAGACCGGAAAATGGAAATAATGAATTCGAATTATTTCGGGCGTGACGGAAAGGCTGTTAAAACCTTCTAAAAATTTTTTTTAGGGAAATGAACCGGAAGGGCTTGATTATCTCCCGGAAAATTTTAAATTGCCTAAAAAAATTTATAAAATTTTTGTCGCCTCCTTATAATATAAGGAGTTAGATGAATAGAGTTTAGTGATTTTGTAATTATATACCATCTGTTTTTTTAATTAAAGAATAACATTTATCTCCAATGGAGTGTAACTAGATATGGAAAGACTGAATAGAAACAAAGAGATAAAGAACTATTTTCCTGACGTTGAAGAAATGACGAAGCAGGGAATGTATGATCCTTCGTACGAGCATGATGCCTGTGGAATGGGTTTCGTTGCCGATGTAAAGGGACGGAAATCCCGATCTATTATTGACAAAGGTCTTGACATATTGAAAAACCTTGAACATCGCGGCGCGGTAGGTGCCGATCCTGAAACAGGCGACGGTTCAGGGATCTTAATACAGATGCCGGATGAGTTTATGAGGAAGGTTGCCGGAGAAAGAAAAATTAAGCTGCCTGCTTATGGAAAATACGGTGTCGGGATGATGTTTCTGCCTCAGGATCCTGTTATGAGGAAGGCGGTTGAAAATTTAGTTGAGAAAATTGTAATTGACGAAAGCCAGAAATTTCTCGGATGGCGGGACGTTCCTGTAAACCCGATGGTTCCAGGTAAAGGCGCACGGATGATGCAGCCGTTTATCAGGCAGTGCTTTATAGGGGCGAATAAAAACATTGCCACTCAGGATGAACTGGAAAGAAAGCTTTACACTATAAGAAGAATAATTGACCACCGTGTACGCTTAGAAGTTAAATGCGACAGAAGCAAATATTATGTCCCCTCGTTCTCGAGTAAAATTATCATTTACAAGGGAATGCTTTTGGCTCCTCAATTGCCTGAATTTTATAAGGATCTTAATGATGCCGATATGAAGTCGGCAATGGTTATGCTTCACTTAAGATTCTCAACAAACACATTCCCGACCTGGGACCTTGCACATCCGTTCAGGATGATAGCGCATAACGGCGAGATAAATACGCTCCGCGGTAATAAGAACTGGATGGCAGCACGGCAGGCAGTAATGGAGTCTCCTTTCTTCGGCAAAGACCTAAAGAGGATGCTTCCGATAATTATGGATGGACAGAGTGATTCCGCAACTTTCGATTCCGTACTCGAGCTTCTTGTAATGAGCGGAAGAAGCCTGCCTCATGCAATGATGATGATGATACCGGAGGCTTGGTCAAAAAACGATTTGATGGATCCCGACAGGAAAGCTTTTTATGAGTTCCATGCAACTATGATGGAGCCCTGGGATGGTCCCGCGGCAGTTGTATTTACAGACGGAAATATTATCGGAGCGACGCTTGATAGGAACGGGTTGCGCCCGTCGAGGTACGTAGTTACAAAAGATGATCTTGTAGTCTTAACATCCGAAGCCGGGACTTTCAGCGTTGATGCTGAAAATGTGGCGAAGAAAGGGAAGCTTCAACCTGGAAGGATGTTCATCCTTGATCTCCAACAGGGAAGAATAATAGAAGATGAGGAAGTTAAAAAAGAAATTGTAACAAAGAAGCCGTACCGGAAATGGGTTAACGATAATATGATCAAGCTTTCGCATCTTCCGGCTCCGGGTGAAATTTATAATGCCGCCTTTAATACTCTACATATGAGGCAGAGAATTTTTGGCTATACTAAAGAAGACCTTGATAAGGTAATGCTTCCTATGGCTATAAACGGGCAGGAAGCTGTCGGGTCGATGGGGACTGATGCTGCGCTTGCAGTTCTTTCCGAACGTCCGCAGCTATTGTTCAGATATTTTAAGCAGATGTTTGCACAAGTAACAAATCCCCCGATAGATCCTATAAGGGAAGAACTTGTTATGGAGCTTACTACCTACGTTGGACCTGAACAGAATTTACTTGCTGAGACTCCGCTTCATGCTCACCGCCTTGAGCTTGAGCATCCGCTTCTTTCTAACTCTCAGATAGAAAAGATAAGAAATATTGCCAAAGGACATTTTAAGTCTATAACGATACCGCTTCTGTTTAATCCGCATGTACGGCACAACATGCGCGAAAGGCTGGATCAGATTTGCTCTGAAGCAGTGGATGCTGTTAAATCCGGCATTTCGTTAATTATTTTATCCGACAAAGGTGTGGATAGGAACTGTGCTGCTATTCCGAGCCTGCTTGCTACTTCGGGAGTTCACCATTCACTACTAAGAGCAGGATTAAGAACACGTACCGGTCTTATTGTAGAGAGCGGCGAGCCGCGCGAGGTCCACCACTTTGCTTTGCTATGCGGGTACGGCGCCAATGCTATCAATCCTTACGTTGCATATGAGACTCTTGCCTACCTGGTGGAGAATAATTTCCTGCCGGAAGTAAAAGACTATAAATATGCCAAGAGTAATTTTGTTAAAGCTGTCAGCAAAGGGTTGTTCAAAATTTTCAGCAAGATGGGAATAAGCACTCTACAGTCTTACTGTGGAGCGCAAATATTTGAAGCTGTCGGACTGGACAGTGAAATAGTTGAAAATTATTTTACCGGTACCCCGACTAAGATAGAGGGCTTAAGCCTTGAAATGCTTGAGGAAGAAACAATAATGAGGCATACCCATGCGCTTGATCCGCAAACTGATCAAAGCAGCCTGGAAGTCGGTGGGCTATACAATTACAGGCAAAACGGCGAATATCATCTTTGGAATCCTCTGACAATTTCAAAGCTTCAACTGAGTACGAGCAGAGGAGTTTACAAAACTTTTAAGGAATATACCGATCTTATTAATAATCAATATAAGAAGAGAGTGACTCTGAGAAGCTTGTTTGAGCTTGATACAAGCGCAGCAAAAATTCCGATTGAAGAAGTTGAGCCTGCAAAAGAGATAGTTAAGAGGTTTTCAACCGGTGCAATGAGCTTCGGTTCTATTTCTTACGAAGCGCATACCTCTCTTGCAATTGCGATGAACAGGCTTGGAGGCAAATCAAATACTGGAGAAGGCGGTGAAGATTCTGCAAGATTTTTAAGACTGCAGAACGGCGACAGCATGCGTTCGGCAATAAAGCAGGTTGCTTCCGCCCGCTTTGGCGTGACCGCACACTACCTGGTTAATGCGGACGAGCTTCAAATAAAAATGGCTCAGGGAGCTAAACCTGGCGAGGGAGGACAGCTTCCCGGCTTTAAGGTCGATAAAATTATTGCAAGAATCCGTCATAGCATTGCAGGCGTTACCTTGATAAGTCCGCCTCCTCACCATGATATTTATTCTATTGAAGATTTAAAACAGCTTATCTTTGATCTAAAGAATATTAATCCTCATGCAAGGATAAGCGTTAAGCTTGTTTCTGAAGTTGGTGTGGGAACTATTGCGGCAGGTGTTGCAAAGGCTCATGCTGACCACATATTGATCAGCGGGCATGACGGCGGTACGGGTGCAAGCCCCATTTCTTCAATTCAATATGCCGGCTCGCCCTGGGAGTTGGGATTAAGCGAAGCTCATCAAACTCTGGTTCTAAATGGACTGCGGGACAGGGTTTATCTCGCATCAGACGGACAAATGAAGACCGGGCGCGATGTTGTAATAGCTGCACTGCTCGGTGCAGAGGAATTCGGATTTGCAACAGCGCCTCTTGTAACCCAAGGATGTATAATGATGCGCAAATGCCATCTAAACACCTGTCCTGTAGGAGTTGCGACACAGGATCCCGAATTAAGGAAAAAATTTACCGGGAAACCGGAGTACGTAGTTAACTTAATGTTCTATATTGCAGAAGAAGTCCGTGAGCTTATGTCTGAAATGGGCTTCAGGACTTTCAACGAGATGATCGGGAAGACAGAGAAGATTGTTCCTATCAGGCTGAATGACCACTGGAAGGCTCGTGGTCTTGATCTTACAAAGCCTTTATATAAACCGGCTCCTATTTATGAAACTAATCTGTATAGGACACGAAGTCAGAATCATGGACTTGAAAACCAGCTTGACCATGAGTTTATAAAGCAGTCGCAGCCTGCCCTGGAAAGCGGCTCACCGGTACATATTAAGACAAGAATTAGAAATGTTAACCGGACAGTCGGTACCATGCTGTCGAGCGAAATAGCGAGAAGATACGGAGAAGAAGGCTTGCCAGACGGAACAATTAAAATTGAATTTAGAGGTACTGCAGGACAAAGCTTCGGTACTTTCCTGGCTCACGGTATAGAACTGAACCTGACAGGCGAATCAAATGACTATACAGGAAAAGGACTATCCGGAGGAAGATTAATTATAAAAGTTCCGCCCGAAGTTACCTTTGACCCGGCTGAGAATATTATCATCGGAAATACCTGTCTCTACGGCGCAACAAGCGGAGAGGCATATATTAACGGAGTTGCTGGCGAAAGGTTTGCAGTTCGTAACTCGGGTGCATACGCTGTTATTGAAGGAGTAGGCGATCATGGGTGCGAGTATATGACTGGCGGAAGAGTAGCCGTAATCGGGAAAATCGGTCGCAACTTTGCTGCTGGTATGTCCGGCGGAATTGCTTATATCTGGGATCCTAATAAAGTTGCCGAGAAATACATCAACCATGAAATGGTATCGGTCGAATATTTAATTTACGAGGACGATATCGCCGAGCTTCACGGAATGGTACAGAAGCATTTAGAATATACAGGTTCGAAAAGAGCAGAATATATATTAAACAACTGGAGTCATGAGAAGGATAATTTCTGGAAAATAATTCCTGAAGAATACAGGAAAGCACTTGCAAAAATGGCAAAGGAAAGAGAAGAGAGCGTACCCGAAAGAAAGCCCGAGGAGACTGAAACTAAATTAACGGAGGTTGTCAATGGGTAAGCCGACAGGATTTATGGAATATAAGAGAGAATCGTTAGAACACGAGCAGGCTGAAACACGGGTAAAGCATTTTAACGAATTTGAAAGACGTTTCCATCGCGAGGAAGCGAAGATCCAGGGGGCGAGATGCATGGATTGCGGAATTCCGTTCTGCCATGGAGATACCGGCTGCCCTGTTCAAAATTACATCCCGGAATGGAATGATCTTGTTTATAAGGGACACTGGAGAGAAGCGCTTGACAATCTTCTTTCAACAAATAATTTTCCCGAGTTTACGGGCAGGCTTTGTCCGGCGCCTTGTGAAACAGCCTGTACTCTCGGCATTCATGAAGAACCTGTATCCATTAAGGCGATTGAAAGAACAATAATAGAAAAAGGCTGGGAAGAAGGCTGGGTAAAGCCAAGGCTGCCTTTGGTTCTGACCGGTAAGAAAGTCGCTGTTGTCGGTTCCGGACCAGCGGGCTTGGCAGCGGCTCAACAGCTTTGCAGGGCTGGTCATACCGTTACCGTATTTGAAAAGAACGATAGGATAGGCGGTTTGCTGCGGTATGGGATACCGGACTTCAAGCTGGATAAGAAAGTTATTGACCGGCGCATTGAGCAGATGCAGGCAGAAGGTGTTGAATTTAAAACCAACGTTCATGTCGGGAAAAATATTCCTGCAAAAGAATTGAGAAAACAATTTGATGCAGTTGTTCTTGCAGGCGGCTCCGAAAAGCCACGCGATATTCCGTTGCCGGGCAGGGAGCTAAAAGGAATTTACTTTGCGATGGAATTTTTAACTCAGCAAAACAAGGCGAACGCTGGCGATACAGTAGAGCACCAAATTCTTGCAACCGGGAAGGACGTTGTTGTTATAGGAGGCGGCGATACAGGTTCCGACTGCGTTGGGACTTCGAACAGGCAGGGCGCAAAGTCCGTTACACAAATTGAAGTACTGCCCATGCCGCCCGCAGATAGACCGGAAAGCACTCCGTGGCCTTACTGGCCCATGATCCTCAGAACTTCTTCAAGCCATGAGGAAGGAGTCCAAAGGAAATGGAGTATTAGCGCAAAGTCATTTAAAGGAAACGAGAGGGGTGAAGTTTCAGCTATCCTTTGTACTCAAAATAAATTTGAGAACCTGCCTACCATGCCTACTACTGGCAGGCAAGCCGGACAGGCAGGCGGAAAACTTATTGACATACCGGGTACAGAATTCGAATTAAAAGCAGACCTTGTTCTTATTGCAGCAGGTTTCGTCCATCCGGTACATGATGGGATGATAAATGAGCTATCGGGTATCGGTCTTGAGCTTGACCAGCGTGGAAATGTAAAGGCGCAATTCGGCGAAGCAGAGGACGCGCATGCTACAAGCCTCGGCAAAGTGTTTGCCTGCGGCGATATGAGACGCGGACAGTCGCTTGTTGTCTGGGCTATTGCCGAAGGAAGGAAGTGTGCAGCGGCGGTGCACAGCTACCTGATGCAGGAAAGCGCGGTAGAAGAGAATGCGGCTTAATCTTCTTAGCCGGTGATGATAGCTGTTTATTAAAAAGGGAAGATAAATA
>JBJKRP010000063.1:0-4129 GCA_046704565.1 Ignavibacteriaceae bacterium
ATTTTAACCTTAACGTAGCTCCCTTCCTTAATGTTTTCCTTTAAAGGAATAATAACAACTTTGTTTGAGCCGGTTCTTCCCGCAAGAAACTCTTCCGACTTTCTGCTCTTTCCTTCTATAAGAATAATTTCTTCTTGGTCTACCAGTTCCTGGTTCTTTTCAAAAGAAATCTGCTGCTGCAGTTCAATTATTTCCTGGAGACGCTTGGACTTTATTTCCTCAGGGACGTCATTTTCCATTTTGTAAGCTTTTGTTCCCTCCCGCGGCGAATATTTAAACATGTATGCGCCGTCGTATCTAACTTCTCTCATTAAGTCAAGCGTCATTACGTGATCTTCATAAGTCTCTGTGGGAAATCCGGAAATAATATCCGTGGAGAAACTTACAGCGGGAATAATTTTCTTAGCTTTCTCAATCAAATGAAGATAATGCCCTGTGTTATACGTTCTGTTCATTAATTTCAATATCCTGTCTGAGCCGGATTGCACGGGGAGATGAATGTAATTACAGATGTTTTGATGTTCTGCAATTGTATAAAGGAGCTTATCCGATAAATCCTGCGGATGCGATGTTGTAAAGCGTATCCTCATGTTCTTATCCACCTGTGCAGCGGCAGAGAGTAAATCCGCAAAGTCATTTTCATTATCCCGGTAAGAGTTAACATTTTGACCAAGCATTGTAACTTCCCTGAAGCCGCGCATTGAAAGCTGTTTTACTTCATCAACAACCGACTGAAGCGATCTGCTGCGCTCCCTGCCCCGCGTAAAGGGAACCACGCAGAAAGTACAGAACTTATCGCAGCCTCGCATTACAGATATCCATGCCTGAAGTCCGTCTTCCCTGTAGGGAATAATATCATCATAAGTTTCGGTTCTCGATAGTCTAACCCCGATTCCTTTTTCACCTATGAAAGCTGCATCAATCAAATCAGGCAGGCGCCTGTATTCGTCCGGTCCTACAACAACGTCAACAATTTTTTTCTCTTCGACGAGGTCGCTTCTAAGGCGCTCTGCCATACATCCCAGAATTCCTACGACAAGATCGGGCTTTGTTTCTTTCATGTTCTTAAAATTTCCGAGCCTGCCGTAAATCCTCTGCTCGGCATTTTCTCTAATACTGCACGTATTAAGCAGGACAACATTTGCATCCGCAGAATCTTTAGTCAACTCATAGCCGTTCCTTTTAAGTATGCCCATTACCAACTCCGAATCAGCAACGTTCATCTGACAGCCGTAGGTTTCTATGTATACCTTATTTTTCATCTTTTCAATTTACTTTTTCATCTTTACCGACCGGCACAAACCCGAAATGCTGGTTCTGCGGTACATCTAAAGGTATTTCGCCGAACCTTGCCTCAAACTTCTCAATATTCTCCTTCAAGGCTTTCATCAGCATCTTTGCATGCTGAGGCGTAGTAATTATTCTTGCATGAACTTTTGCTTTAGGAATGCCGGGAACTATACGGGTAAAATCGATTATAAATTCTGCCGGTGAATGAGTTATAATAGCGAGATTCGAATAAATACCTTCAGCTTCTTTTTCTCCAAGCTCAATATTTATCTGCTGACCCTGCTGCGGATTATTCTGATTCATAACTAAACCTTCTGATAAAAATTTCAATAAACTATATTTAATTTCTTAGAATAAATTTAAGTCAACTCCGTCTAAAATGAAAGATGCCGAAATCATCCTTCCCGGTAGACGGGACATAATAAATAGATGATTTCGGCACAAAAACTTAAAATTTATTTCTAACCCTGTACCGTTAGTCTTATACCTAAATTCCGGTTTTACTTTCTCAGGCTATCCGCCTTGTCAAAAGCGCTCTTTGCCTTATCTTGATTTCCAAGCGCAGTATAAACTCTCCCTAACAATTCCCATATGCTTGCTTCATCCGGCTTCATCTCTACCGACTTTTCCAGATAAGGGATAGATTTCCTGTATTTTTCCTTGTAGCTGGTATCTTGTACCGTATTAGCATTGTTATCGCTTTTTTCCTGACTTTGCTTTGCCATCTGCGCTCCCCACCTAACGTAGGTAACAGCAAGGTTATATATTGCATTTTCATATTGCGGATCAATTTCAATTGCTTTCTCAAACTCCTGCGAAGCGTTGACGTAATCCTGTGCATTAAGTAATAAAACCCCGTAATTATACCTGTAAAACTTATTATTCGGCTCGTTCTCAACACCGGATTTGAAAGCGTCCATGGCAACTTCAATTTTATCTGCACCTATATAAGAGTTCGAAAGCATTAATAGAAGGTCTGAATCATTTGGAAAATATTTCCTACCCTCCTGTAGTAAAGTAATATCTTTATTATAATATTCAACCGACTGAACGGAATCCTGCGGGTCATGCGATGACTCATATTGCGCTCTCAGCTTTTTAGCCTTATCATAATATATCTCCCCAAGATATTTAAAGCCGTCAAGCGTTTTATCCTTGGATAGAAGCGTCTGGAGCGGCTTAACAGCTTCATCATACTTCTGTTCGTTCATATAGACAAATGCAAGGTTTCTATAGGTATCTACTGAGTCCGGTTCAATCTTTATTGCATTATTGAAAGCATCTACCGACTTATCAAAAAAGATTTTGACACTGTCTTTATCCTTAGAGTTCGTTCCTTTTTGGAAATAGCCAACCCCATCATTGAACAGACGAACCCAGTAATATTTCTTAGAGTCATCAATCGACTTCTTATACTGCGGACTAATCGCAAGCGATGAATCAAAATATGTTACCATCTCGCCATAGTTTCCCAGGTCGCCGTTAACATAGCCTAATAAATAATAGCCTTCGAAACTCTTCGGGTTAGTAGCAACTTCTTTTTGCAGCGCTTCCAAAGCCTTAGGATAATTCTTTTGCTGCATATATAATTTAGCGCTTGTAATTTCCGTTGACGAGCAATCAAACCCGGTTAGCGCCATGCCTGCAACTAAGATAAGTATTGCTAATATTTTATATCGATACATAATTTCTCCAATTTAACATCTTTTTTTGAAAGCTAAAATTAGCATAATCACTATGGATAGTCAAGAATAATTAAAAAATTAAAGATCTCATCTTAATAGATTTACCGGCAATAAAAAAGCCCCGACTTCCCTGCCTATGGCAGGAAAAACCGGGGCTTAAGAATCAACCAAAAATGTCATCCCGGTACACCGGGATAACATCTTTAATGGCTTTTACTTCAACAGCATTAATTTCTTAACTGCCGTAAAGCAGCCGGACTGAATTCTGTAAATATAAACGCCGCTTGCAAGTCTGTTAGCATTGAATTCAACGCTGTATTTACCTGCAGCCTGCTTTTCGTTTACAAGAGTAGCAACTTCTCTTCCTAAGATATCATATACCCTAAGAGTTACCAATCCAGCCTTCGGGAGCTCATATCTAATGACAGTGCTCGGGTTGAATGGATTAGGATAGTTCTGATCCAAGCTGTAAACTTTAGGTACGTTAGGAGTTTGTTCAACACCTGTCAATACCGAAGCCGGCATGCTCTGACCGTATACCTGACTATTATCACTATTAAATACACTGATAATCAGATTATTAGTAGCTCCGGAAAGTGTACCGGTAAAGCTTGTTGCGCCGTTAACAATCTTCGGGTTAGATCCAACATTGAATCCGCTCGTCTGATTGGATGCTATATTAACTATAATGTTCTTGGGCACAGCAACATTATAGTAATAGTCGCGTGGCGTAACTGTGAAAACTATAGGACCGTTTTCAACGAGCGTATCTTTAGCAAACGTAACCAACCATTTATTATAAGCAGTATCAGAAATCAAAGGCTTATAAGAAACACTTTGTGCTGAAGTAGCAGATAAACCGCCGCCGCTTATAGATACGGTATTGGTACTATCTACATGGAACTTCCACAAAGTAACATTTGCAACGCCTTGATTAAACATTGTGTCTGCAATGGGGTGGTTACCTTGAGTTTTAACATACTTACCGCTCTTCGGTGTTGAAAAACTGAAATAGTAAGTAGTATCCTTAGTAGAGACAGGCATAACGTCAGAATGATCTACTGATAGCGTTTGATACTTGCCGGAATAGGTATAGATTCTATTACCGTTAGAATCTTGCGCTGTAATAGTTACAGACACGCTATCCCCAACGA
>JBJKRP010000064.1:0-5781 GCA_046704565.1 Ignavibacteriaceae bacterium
CGGGTATTCTCTCTGAATTTCTTCTGGTCGTCGTTCCCCAGTAGGTAGCTGTACATCGCCCCTTCGTTTGCGGGAATAATTTTACCGTCTTCGTTCAACAGGAAGCCGAGTTTCTTTTTAGCCTTTACCTCGTTTGCAAACGCACATGCATAGTCCGACTTATCGGCGTTCATCAGGTAGTCGTATTCTATCTGCCGCGCAATCATACGTTGCTCATCCGTCCAGGTAAAAATCTTATCGATGAAAGGGTTGTTGAAAAGGATCTTTTCTGCCCCCGGCATTGTTATCCAGTAGATAGTGCTTACCGGGAACTTTCTTTTAACAGCATAAAGGACCGGGGTATTGTCGAGGACGTTGCCCAGCGCATCGAGAGAGATGATTAATATCTTTACGCCGGTCTTTGTCCCGTCGCTTTCATGCTGGCATCCGTTCTCAAGACAGTTCTCATAAGAGAAGCACGGCTTGTACCCGTTAAAGTTTTTGCATTTCGGTATCTTTAGCTCTGAAAGTTTCATTCTGTTTCCTTTGCGGCTTCGGTTTTACTTTCTAGTAATTTTTTAACGGCGGAAAAGACTTCATCAATGCCGAGACCGGACTCTATCCCGCACGTGTTCTGGTCGGCGCTGCAATGCTTCCTGCAGTTCTCTTCCGTAACTTCTAAGTTTATCGAGTTCCTGTTTATCATTCCCTGGTTGACCGCGCCGCTCATCGCGCGGCGGCAATGAATTACGATTACGCTCTTCCCGAGCGCGTCCGCAATGTGCATAGGACCGGTTGAGGGTCCGATAAAAATATCAAACTGCCCGATAACCTTTATAAAATCTCTTAGGCTGTCAAACGATTTTGAAACGTCGACAATTTTTCCCGGTGCAGTCTTTAATACTTCCTGTGCAAAGCCTTCGCTCATTTCTTTTGAGGTTAGAAGTATTTTCAGGTTCGAAATAGAAATGTCGGTTAACACTTTTTGAATAAGCTCAAAGTATTTTTTCTCGCTCCAGTTCGGCGCTGAGCCGAGAGAACCGGAGTGGACAGCGATCTTAAAATCATTTTCATTTACGTTAAACTTCCGCAGAAAGTCTTCCGCCTCTTTCTTTTCTTCTTCCATAAGAAAAATTTCCAGGTTGATATTATTAGTCTTTACGCCGATCTTTCTTGCAAGGTCCATGCAGTAGTCCGCTTCGTGTCTTAGCGGGATATAATTATTCCGGGAGACGCTTTTCATAAAGGTAATTACCTCGTAAAGCTTATGACCTACGCCGATCCTGTTTTTAATACCTGCAAAGAACATCTGGTATGCCGCCCGCTCCGTAGGAAGCATCATTAAACCGTGCGTAAACTTATATTTCCTTAATTCTTTTACTACCTTCCAAAAAGTCTCCTTGCTCAGGTCGTCTGTAAGCGCCGCATTAAGATGGGGATTGTTCAGCATTATATTTTTCGTATGCGGCTGCGTTAATGTTGCTATAAAAGCATCGGGAAAGGCTTTGCGCAGTTCCCGTATCATCGGGGTAATAAAAACCACGTCGCCGACTCTGTCCGTACGTACTAAAAGAATTCTTTTCATCAAAACGGTTTTAATTAAATGATTTCAAAAATAACATTTCTATTTGAAATTACATTAGTGACCGATCAGGAAATTATACAAGCCGCATTGCTGTCTAATAGGTAACTTGATGGCGTATCTTGTCTTGCCGCGTTGTCCGGGCTGTTTGGTGAGTCTGTCGAACCATTGCCGGGGACACTGAAACTTCACCGCTTACCGTGTCACTCAAGCCAGCCTGTTGGTACGCAAAGCGGTTATAATAGTATTTGTTTCCAACTATCAAACTCATTATTTTCGTCGCAATATTTTTAATGGAGACGCGCATGAAGAAGCTCAGCATTTTTCTAACGCTTATACTTTGCCAGATGATCTTTGCTCAAACCGGAGGACCGTACAGTATTGCACATACTTACATACTTGGCGGCGAGGGAAGATGGGATTATGTTATCCCGGATCCTCCGAACCACCGCGTTTTCATAGCAAGGACGGACCGGTTTATGGTAGTTGACGAGAATGATGGAAAATTACTCGGGAGCGTATCGGGCTTCGACCGTGCTCACGGCATAGTAATCGTGCCCCGGGAACATCACGCATTCGGTACGTCGGGCGGAGATAGCTCCGTGGTTATGTTTGACCCGGTGAGTCTTAAGATCCTTAGCCGCACCCACGCGGCGGAAGACTGCGACGCCATTACGTACGACCCTGTCTCCAACCGCGTTTTTACCTTTAACGGCGATGCACATTCCGCCTCGGTTATTGATCCCGCTACGGGTAAACTGCTGAAAAACATCCCACTCGGCGGCAAGCCTGAATCCGGCATTGCCGCAGGGAACGGAAAGATATATGTTAACATCGAGAGCAATGCTGAAATAGTAGAGATCGACGGGAAGACACTTACAGTAACACGCCGCTGGTCTACTGCACCGGCGACTCATCCGGTTTCCATTGCCGTCGATACGAAGTATCACCGCCTCTTCAGCGGATGCCGCAGCGGATTTCTTGCTGTATCCGATTATGATGCCGGAAAGGTTATTGCCACAGTGCCCATCGGGAAGGGTGTGGACGGCGCCGCTTTCGATCCGTTATACGAGGATATTTTTGCGTCATGTGCCGACGGAACTTTAACCGTCATTCACGAAGACAGCTCGGACAAATATCATGTCGTCCAGACTTTGAAGACCGCAGAGAACGGCAAGAACATGGGACTCGATCCAACCAACCACTGTATTTACCTTGTTGCTGCCCGTTTCGAAAAGCCTTCCGGCAATGAGCCTGCCGGTCGCCGCTACCGACCTAAAATGGTTCCGGGCTCGTTTTTTATGATGGTGATCCAGCGGTCAAGTTCGGCAAAATAAGATAGGCTATCTCTTTAATAAAGATATTAAGATAATCGGTGCACCGCCGGCACAACCGTTAATGGAAAATATTATTTGAGCCCTATTCTTCTTGCAGTTGTTTAAAAAGTAACTCGGCGCTGTGTCCGCGCATGTCAAGGAGACTGATCATCCCTGCAGGATTTCAACATGAACGCAGATGTCAGCCTTTACAAACTTTAGTTTTATTTTATTAAATGAATAAAGAGGAAATAGAATCCTGAAAATAATTTCTAAATGATTGTAAAGAACAACAAAAAAAATTTATTTGCCATAAAGATCTTGATGTCATATAATCTTCTTAAGCAAAAAAGGATACCTTACAGGGAGTTGTTCTAAACATTTTTTTTATACTTGTTTCAAGGGGACTATCCAAGAAGAAATTTTCAATTTCAAAATCAATGAAAATCTGTCCGCCCCGGGAACAATCTTATATTTGAATGCGAGGGGATCAATAGCATTATTCCACCGGGTAAATTCGTGCCATCCATGTGCAGTTCCTTTCCAAAGAGATTTTTCCCTTTAATAAATAATTAGTATCTATATTCTATAATTATACGCGGCGCATAAAAAAAGTTTAAAAATTTTCGATCAAATGTTTCCAGACACTTGACAGGCATTCTCCGATGGCTTATGTTTGCACCTATCAATTATGAAGCGGATCAATTTAAATATTACTCACGGAAAGAACTCTGACGCAATGTGTTGTTGCTGTATGATGATGGCAGTGTCATTGCGGAAGGACAAACAGTAATATTTAGATCAAAATAAGTTTTATAAAGACCCTTCCCGATACCAAATCGAGAAGGGTTTTTTATTGAACACAAATAAAAATAATATAATCAAGAATCTTATCGAGAAAGGTTGAGGGACAGGCCCTTTGAAACCTTAGCAACCCCCTAATGCCGGGGTGCTAATTCCCGCCCCGATTTTATCGGGGAAAGATAAGAAGAGATGCTTGTAACATTATAAGCAGTTAAACCTCTTCGGAATCTTTCTGAAGAGGTTTTTTTAATTTTATATTTTTTAGATATGGTAGACAGTCATAACAGAAGCATAATCAAGGCAATATCCTGGAGGATATTCGGCTCGGTGGATACTGTACTGGTTTCCCTGTTGATAACGCGCAGCCTTAAGCTGGCTCTTTCGATTGGAGCCGTAGAAACCTTTACGAAGATTACCCTTTATTACTTTCATGAAAGACTGTGGAATAAGATAAGTTTCGGCAAAAAACTGAAAATAGAAACAAATGAAGTTTCAAATAATTAACTAAAGAATAACAATGAACAAAATAGAAGAACTAAATGACAGGTTCAGGAACGCGGAGGCTGGGGAAGTGCTTAAATATTTTCTTGGTTACTTCGACAGCAAGATTGCTCTTGCATCGAGCCTGAGCATAGAAGACCAGGTTATAACGGACATGATGCTGAAGATAGATAAGTCGGCAAAAATATTTACTCTCGATACAGGCAGGCTTCCCTATGAGACTTACAACCTTATAGATAAGACAAATTCATTTTATGATTATAAGCTTGAAGTATATTTCCCTGATAAAGGTAAAGTCGAATCAATGGTTAAGGAAAAGGGAATCAATCTGTTTTACGAAAGCGTTGAGAGCAGGAAGCTATGCTGCTATAACCGGAAAGTTGAGCCGCTGAAGAGGGCTTTATCGGGTCTTGATGCCTGGATATGCGGATTGCGGAAGGAACAGTCGGTTACAAGGGAGAATCTTGAAATTGTTGAATATGACGATGGGAACCGGATGCTGAAGATAAATCCACTGCTTAACTGGACAGAGGATCAGGTTTGGGATTACATAAAGGCAAACAATGTACCCTACAACGTTCTTTACAAGAAGAATTACAGGAGCATCGGCTGCGCTCCGTGTACGAGACCGGTTGAGGCAGGCGAAGACGTCCGTGCAGGAAGATGGTGGTGGGAAAACCCGGACACGAAAGAATGCGGTCTGCACGTTCATAACGAAAAAGAAGTTTTAGATTGAAAGCAAACGATGGATTATTTAGACAAACTTGAGGCTCAAAGCATTTACATACTTAGGGAAGCGTACAGGGAGTTTAAGAACCTTGCGATGCTGTGGTCAATCGGGAAAGACAGCACTGTAATGCTGTGGCTTGCAAAGAAGGCTTTCTTCGGGCATGTTCCTTTCCCGCTCGTTCATATAGATACTTCGTACAAGATACCCGAGATGATTGAATTCAGGAACAAGCTTGCTCTTGATTGGAAGCTGAATCTGATTGTCGGTCAGAATAGAAATGTATTGCAGAAGAAATTAACTTTTCCCGAAGGTAAAGTTGACAGGCTGACCTGCTGCAAATACTTAAAGACCGAGGCTCTCAGAAATACTCTTTCGGGAGAATGGCAGAGGTTCAGACTGGATCTTTCGACGGGGAAGCTTGTTGAAGACAAAGACACAAATGCATACACGGGCGTAATTGTCGGAGTGAGAGCAGATGAGGAGGGAAGCAGATCGAAGGAAAGATATTTCTCGCCGAGAGATAAGAACAACGATTGGGATGTCGGGGACCAGCCGCCAGAATTGTGGAATCAATTTAAAACCGACTTCGCACCGGGAACTCATATTAGAATACACCCGCTGCTTGATTGGACCGAGCTTAACATCTGGGAATATCTTGACAGAGAAAATGTTCCGGTCATCCCGATATATTTTGATCAGGGTGACGGGACAAGATACAGGTCGCTCGGCTGTCAGCCTTGCACAAAGCCTGTTCAGTCTAATGCTAAGAATATTAAAGATATAATCGAAGAATTAAGGAGAGGGAAATTTTCAAATATAGCCGAGAGGTCGGGGAGAGAGCAGGACAAAGACGGCGGCGGTACTCTTGA
>JBJKRP010000065.1:0-4586 GCA_046704565.1 Ignavibacteriaceae bacterium
CAACATTTTTTATTTGATCAGAAGACAATTGCTGATTAATAGCTGCATTTTGTCCGCTTGCTTGTGCTGTAACAACACCTGCTTTTCCTTTAATACCAACAGGCTTTAAAGTGAAATTTTGTTCCAGAGTTTTGTTCCCGATAACTTTTACTACGATTTCCTCTGTTTTATATCCCACATAAGATGCAATAATTGAATACTTACCATCCGGTACATTCCCTATAAAATACTTGCCGTTCATATCTGAGGCAGCGCCCATACTTGTTCCCTTAAGAAAAACATTGGCTCCGGGCAATGCGGCACCTGTTTGGGCATCTTTAATATGGCCTTCTATATTCCCGCTTGCAGCCAGGGTATAAGTTCCCCAGGAAAAAACAATAAGTATTATTAAACTGCTGAGGTAAAATAGTTTGAACATTTTGTCCTCCGGTAAATTTTTTACTAACTTTTAATTAATTGTTTTCTGTCGGATAAATCTTACATTTTTAGGAAGAATGGATTTATGAAGACTTTACGGTTTCTTAATAATAGAATAGACAAAAGCAGTGAAGAAACTTCATCTTAACATCATCAACTTAGTTTCACATCATAATATTAACTTTTACACCGGTTCTTTATTTTAATGATCACTTTATGAAATTCATAAAAAATAATTTTTCAATAAAGTGAATTTTTGTTGACCTAATTATAAATATCTAATTATTCACAACGGGTGTTTATCAATATCAGAATTTTAAATAGGCTATTCGTCGTTAAATTGTGAACAAAATGGAAAGGAAATCGTTTATCGTCAATCGGTAACGAGGCCCGTATCGTAAGACGTCGTTCGTCAAGCGGTAGGTTAAAGTCGAAAGACGTAACCGCTAGACGAAACGGGCTTCGTAACCGTAACCGAATTCCTTTTTGGTTCCGGCTTCTCCGGCTTATGCCTTAATCCAACACTACTTCTTTCATTTCGTCCCCGGGATTTTCTAGCTTGCCTGCTTCTTCAACAGCCTTCCGTTCTTCATAAAGCTTTTCCGCAACTTCTTCAAATGAATATTTGTTTGCCGGTGTAATTAAGCTTACTACTATAAAAGCAATTACACCTGCAGCAGTTGCCGGAATTATCGGATTCTGCCAAAAGTCGGCTTGCCCCGGAAGAAACATGATAATAAGTGAAACAATCGGGGTAGCAATAAGCGCAGCCAAAGCGCCCTGCCAGGTTCCGCGCTTCCAGAACCTTCCGAATAAGACTATAACCGACAGGCCGCTAACCGTTAACGGCAAGAACTTTACAATAAAGCTTACAATAGTCCCGGCAAACAGTGCTATAATCGTGGAAATGATAAAAGCGACTGCCAAAGTTCTTCGAATTGCTACCAAAGGACGTTTAGCATAATGCCCGGTAACCAGAGGATAAATATGCCTAACGAAAAAAGTACCCGTAGTTATTGCAGCTCCATTAGCGGATGAAAAAATTGCAGATGATATTGCGACAACTATTAATGCTGCAATTCCCGGAGGCAATACATTGGCAACAAGCCAGGGCACACTTTGATCGGGTGAGGATAAATGCGGGTTGAGTTTGAAGGCATACATCCCGACTATTCCAATGACAACAGAAAAAATCACTTCTACCACGCCGGCAATTATCATGCTTGTCATTGCACTTTTTTCACCGGATGCGCTGAACATTGTTTGTCTTCGAGTGGGATCCGAAATAACAGCAAGTACCAGCGTTAAAATAAGACTGATTACTGCCCATGTACCATAGGATGATACTCCAAGAACAGAGAAATAATCTTTGGGTACGGAAGACTTTAATCCTGCTAGTCCGCCGGCGTTTGTTAATACGATATAAGTCAAAATTCCAAAGCCGAATAAAAGAATCAAGGCTTGTAAAAAATCCGTATAAACTACCGTCTTTAACCCTCCCGGAATAGAGATCATAGCGATGATAAAACCGGAGGAAACAATACAAAGAGAAATAGACCAACCGGTAACTGCACTTAATACTGCGGCACCGCCCAATATTTGAACGGTCATCCAGCATAAATTCGATATGAACAAACCGACGTTGGATAATTCCCTTACTGCCGTATTATTGCCGTAGTATGCGCTTACCTCTTCAACTATGGTTATAAATTTATAGCGGCGCATTTTAGCAAAGAAAATACCGGTTATAACCGTACCTAATCCAAGTCCGATAGGATACGCACAGCCAGCCCACCCATGCTGATATGCAAGCCCTGAACCGCCGATGACAACACCTGTGCCAATTCCTGTAGCAGTAATTGTGCCGGCTAAAACCCAAAATGAAAGACTGCGACCGCCGACAAGATAATCGGCTGCCTTCTTAACTCGCTTCATCCAGAATATTGAAACTCCGAACATCAGAACTGCGTAAATAACTAAGCCTATTAAAATTGCACTTTGAGTTGTCATTTTTACATTTCCATAAAAAGTTTACTGCCTTCATCGGTAACGTTCAATTTTCAGTTTGTGCCTTCAACTGCTTCCCGTTCTTTAAGAAGTTTTTCAGCTACTTCTTCAAATGTAAGTTTGTTTGCCGGGGTTAGTAAGCTGACTGTAATAAAACTTACAATTCCTGCGGCAGTCGCGGGAATAATAGGATTTCCACCAAAGATTGCCTGGTCCGGAAGAAACATAAATATAAGTGAGACAAACGGAGTTGTTATAAGAGCGGCTAATGCACCCTGCCAGTTTCCGCGATTCCAGAACCTTCCGAATAATACAATTACTGCCAAACCGCTTACTGTTAAGGGTAAAAACTTAACTATAAAGTTTACAATCGTCCCTGCCTTTAAAGCTATAATTGTCGCGATAATAAACGCTGCTGCCAAAGTTCTGCGTACGGCTACAAGAGGACGCTTTGAATATTGACCGGTAATTAGCGGGTAAATATGTCTGACAAAGAAGGTACCTGTTGTTAATGCAGCACCGTTTGCAGAAGAAAAAATTGCCGATGCTAATGAAACGACTACTACCGCTGCAATTCCCGGAGGAAGTACATTTGCAATAAGCCAGGGTACTGTCTGATCCGGCGATGATAAATGAGAATTTAATTTGAAGGCATACATCCCCACTAAGCCGATTATTACAGAAAATATCATTTCTACAACACCGGATATAATAAAGCCTGTCTTTGCACTTCTTTCATTCGATGCACTCAGCATTATTTGTCTTATCGTTGGGTCTGAATTGACATCTAGTACCAGGGTTAAAATTAAACTGACTACTGCCCAGGTTCCATATGAAGAAACCCCAAGAATGGAAAAATAATCCTTTGGTACGGAAGATTCTAATCCTGCAAATCCGCCTGCACCCGATAGAATAACATAAGCTAAAATCCCAAATCCACAGAATAAGATTAATCCCTGTAGAAAATCCGTGTATACCACTGTCTTTAATCCGCCCGGAATAGATATCATTGCAATAATAAAACCGGATAACACTATGCAAATAGAAACCTGGTATCCGGTAACCGCACTTAATACTGCAGCTCCACCCAAGATCTGAACGGTCATCCAGCATAAATTAGATATGAACAAACCGATATTTGAAAACTCCCTAACGGCAGTATTATTGCCGTAGTATGCACTAACTTCTTCGACAATAGTCATAAATTTATAGCGGCGCATTCTTGCGAAGATAAATCCGGTTAATATTGCACCGAGTCCAAGTCCGATAGGATATGCACTGCCGGCCCACCCGTGCTGGTAAGCTAGCCCGGAACCTCCGATGACAACACCCGTTCCAATTCCATTTGCTGTAATCGTACCGGCTATCATCCAGAAAGGAAGCTTTCGCCCGGCTACAAGATAATCTGTAGCCTTCTTTACTCGCCTCATCCAGAAAATGGAAACCCCGAACATCAGGACGGCGTATATAACTAAGCCGATAAGGATTGCATCTTGAGTTGTCATTTTATAATTCATTTCCAATATTTGTTGAAGAAATCCATGTCCTTACCCCTGTTCTCTTCAATATACTTTAAAGACTGCTCAAAGGATATGCCTTTATGAATAAAATCGGATAGAGCGGAAGCCACGGCCTGTGGGTCATCATTCTTTACAAACGTAATGTTGCGTCCGACCATTGCGCCTCTTACATTCGGTGCCGCTTTCATTCCTTCGGCAAAGTTTCTTATTGTATCGATAGGTGTTCCCTGCGCAGGGCCGCCAAGCATAAGAATCGGACAGGTTGTGGAACGTGCTACTCTTTCAAAATCTTTATGATAAGAAATTTTAAGCCACGTATTAAGTGAAGTTTCTCCCAGAGATGCGGCGGCGCCAAGGTCTCTTACAAGCGTTTCAATATCCGCCTTAAATGAATATCCTTTTTCGGGACCTTCAACCGTTGCCGGTTCCAGAAAAACAGCCAGGTTTTCCCTGCTTAGTTCGGTAACTGCTTTTGAACATTCATCAATAGTAATTATTGCACCGTGATCATCGGGATGAAAACGGTAAAGCATTTTACCGCCGTCAAGATTTAAATTCTTTAGACTGCTTACCGAAAACGAAGTGAACCTGTCTTCCAATTCATATATCGAGCGTGCATGTCCGCCTCTGTTCATGCAGCCG
>JBJKRP010000066.1:0-2520 GCA_046704565.1 Ignavibacteriaceae bacterium
CTGCCGCATTACAGCCCCGGTTATCCCGGTTGGGATATTACAGAACAAAATAATTTTCTTGAAGTTATTCGACAACATGATCATCATAATCTATCCGGAGAAATCCAGGTGCTTGAGACCGGAATGCTCAAGCCGAAGAAATCACTCTTGGCACTGTTTGGAATTACAAAACACTTGGATAGAGTTCGGAATCTTAGTGAACTGATCCCCTGCGAGAATTGTTCCATGCGGTCCTGTCAATACAGGAGAAGACCTTATAGATTACCCCGCAAACAGATTGAAGATGTAAGCCAAATGAATTCCCAAATTAGTAGAGGATTAACCGGCAGGAATAACGATTTAAATGTAAATGGTTCTAACAGTATTTTAATTAATCTTAAGGAGAAAACTTACATTGATAAAAATATGCGATATTGACAAGACAGCGAAAGAAAAATTACCTCCGGGATTTACGGATAAGTCGGGAATAGGTGTTCATTATACGGATGCTTTTATTAAGCCCATGAACACAAAGCTTGATGACGGTACTTGAATATCCTGCAGGCGAAAAGGATTAAAGATAATGCTTGTTGTAGGCTCAAAGAAAGGTGAAGGATTAATGAGGAGACTTGATGTAAGCAATGATCCGGTTGAAATGCTTAACGCCGCACTGCAGGTAGCAGCCAAAACCGCGGAGGTTGAACTGAAAATAACCGATACGGAAATTTTCGTTTCGCCTTAACATAATTTTTAATTGATAAAATGTTTACGGAAGGGATATATTATGAAACCTGAACAATGGGAAACTTTTAAAAAAGCCGCAAGGATGGAAAAGATGGATAAAATTCCGATGGCGTTGATTATCGACAGCCCATGGATACCCGGCTACCTTGGATTGAATCATATGGATTATTATCTGGACCCGGAATTATGGTTTCAATCTAATTTGAAAATTCATCGGGAATATCCGGACATCATTTTTATCCCTTCATGGTGGATGGAATTCGGAATGGCGGCGGAGCCTTCTGCGCTCGGTACAAAGATTAAATTCTGGCAGGATAATACTCCGAGCGAATACAGCACTCTTTATCGCATTGAGGACATTGATTTGTTCCCGGAGTATGAGGTTGAGTATGACGCTTTTATGGCCATGACATTACACCGTATTAAAATGCAGAAACAAAGAATTCTCGACAATGGATTTATTCTTCCGCTGGTTACATCACGCGGTCCGCTTTGCACTGCTGGTTTCGTCCGCGGTACAACAGAATTCATGATTGACATTGTTGAGAAGCCGGAGTATGCTCATAAATTAATAAGTCTTTCTACAAATCTTATTATTGATTGGCTGAAAGCCCAGGCAAAAATAATGGGTGATACAGTCGAAGGCATATTTCTTTTAGATGATATAGTCGGGTTCATAAACGAAGATCATTATAAAGAATTTGCGCATCCGTATCTGAAAAAAAACTGCGATGCCTTTCCAAAAGAATGGGTAAAGATTTACCATAACGATGCCGATATAAATGCGTGCATGGATTATCTCCCTGACTGCGGGTTTAATGTTTTGAACTGGGGCAAGCAAACCGACATCGCCGATGTGAAAAGCAGGGTTGGTGATAGGATGTGCCTGATGGGAAACGTTAATCCGCTGGAAATTGGAGTGCGCGGTACCCCTGATGAAGTATTCGATGCAACTATGGAAGTTCTTGAAAAAAGCGAAGGAAAAGGGATCATCCTTTCGGTCGGAGGCGGAACAAGTCCAGGTATGCCGCGTGAAAACATTTTAGCTATGCAGAAAGCATTAGAAGAATTTAATTCCAAAAGATAAACGAAAAGGAAAAATTAGTTATGCCTGATTATGCATTGATGAACCAATATCTTTATGAGGGGAAAGCCAAAGAAGTAGAGCAAATGACTAAAGATGCACTGGCAGAAGGAAAAACTGCCCAGGAGATTTTAAACGAAGGTCTAATTGCCGGAATGAGTGTGGTAGGTGAAGATTTCAAATATAATATACTCTATGTGCCGGAAGTTTTAATTGCTGCCCGTGCTATGAAAGCCGGCATGGCAGTATTGAAGCCTCTTCTCTCGGCGAAGGAAGCTAACGTTAAACCTGCCGGAGTTCTTCTGATGGGGACAGTCAGAGGCGACCTTCACGATATAGGTAAAAATTTGGTTTGCATGATGGCGGAAGGTGCAGGATTTGAAGTTCACGATATCGGGGTTGACCAAAGTCTAGGGAAGTTTCTTGCTGCTGCTGAAAAATTTAAACCGGATATAATCGGTATGAGTGCACTGCTCACTACAACTATGACATATATGAAAAAAGTGATAGACGGATTCAAAGAAAAAGGATTGGGTGAAATTAAGATGACGATAGGCGGTGCACCTGTTACTCAAATGCATGCAGACGAAATAGGAGCAGACGGCTACGGTTCAGATGCAAGCAGTGCAGTAGATTTGTTTTTAAGGTTAGTTGGCAAAACGTAAGTAACATGCTTAATTTGACAACTATCCTTCAAGGTCACTTTCTAAGAC
>JBJKRP010000067.1:0-21195 GCA_046704565.1 Ignavibacteriaceae bacterium
AGATGACGCAGCTTTTCAAGGATTATGTCAAGATCAGCCGCAATGTTCCGAATGAGGCTATCTCTGCATTTGAAAGCATCGAGGAGCCCGACAGGAAACTATTTTATGTCGCTGCAAATATCAATCAGCTTATAGAGGTCAAGCAGACCATCCTTCAAAAGTTTACCCTTAAAGAGCAGTTTTATGAAGTTGTAAAGATTCTGAACTCTGAAATAGACATACTTAAGATAGAAAAGGAGATAGATAACAAAGTTCAGGAGAACATTGCCAAGACGCAGCGCAAGTTTATCATTCAGGAACAGATAAAAATTTTACAGGATGAGCTCGGCGATGAAGAAGACGGCACACCGGAGTTTACCAAGATAAAAGACAATATCAAAAAAGCGAAGATGCCGAAAGAGGCGGAAGAAAAAGCGTTTGAAGAGCTTAATAAGCTAAAGAAAACTCCGCCGATGTCTCCCGAGTCTACTGTTATCCGGAATTATCTTGATTGGCTTGTTGATGTGCCCTGGTCTAAGCGCAGTAAAGATAATTTGGATATCTCTCATGTACAAAGAATTTTAGATGAAGATCACTTCGGTCTCGAGAAGCCTAAGGAAAGAATTGTCGAGCATATTGCTGTCCTTAATTTAGTAAAACAGATGCGCGGACAGATACTCTGTTTTGTGGGACCTCCCGGAGTCGGCAAGACCTCGCTCGGCAAATCAATTGCACGAGCTCTTGGCAGAAGCTTTGTCAGAATAAGTCTGGGCGGCGTGCGGGACGAAGCAGAGATACGGGGGCACCGCAGGACTTACATTGGCTCGATGCCGGGAAAGATAATTCAGTCGATGAAGAAAGCGGGCTCAATAAATCCGGTTATGCTTCTGGATGAAATAGACAAGATGAGCATGGACTTTAGAGGTGATCCCTCATCTGCAATGCTGGAAGTTCTTGACCCTGAGCAGAACCATACTTTCAACGACCATTATCTTGAGGTTGATTACGATCTTTCGCAGGTAATGTTCATTACGACCGCGAATGTCCGTTACAACATTCCGCTCCCGCTTCAGGACAGGATGGAAATAATCGAGCTTCCCGGATATCTTGAATACGACAAAATTGAAATAGCCAGACGCCATATAGTTCCAAAGCAATTGGAGAACCACGGCTTGAGCAATAAGAATGTTAAGATTACCGATGGCGCTATTAAGAAGATTATTACCGAATATACCCGGGAAGCTGGAGTCAGGAACCTGGAGAGAGAGTTAGCTTCCGTATGCCGGAAGCTTGCGAGGGATATTGTGGTAAAAGAATCGTCAAACGGAAAAGTAAACAGAAAGCATCATTACACCGTAGATGAAAACAAAGTTGAGGAATACCTGAAAGTACCGCGCTACAGGCTTCATAAGCACGATAAAGAATTCAGAGTCGGCAGCGTTACCGGCTTGGCTTGGACAAGTGTTGGAGGTGAGATCCTGAATGTAGATGTTACGACAATGGTTGGATCAGAACGGCTTACTCTTACCGGGCAGATGGGCAACGTAATGAAAGAATCTGCGCAGGCAGCATTGAGCTACATTCGCTCCAACGCGAAGAAGTTTGATATTGACCCGGGCTTTTTCAAAGGCAGGGAAATTCATATACATCTTCCCGAAGGAGCTATTCCGAAAGACGGTCCGTCCGCAGGAATAACTATGTCGATGGCTCTTCTTTCCGCGGTTACCGGGAGACCGGCATCAAACAATATTGCTATGACCGGTGAAATTACGCTGCGCGGCGAGGTTCTGGCAATCGGCGGTTTAAATGAAAATCTGCTTGCCGCAAAGAGGAACGACATTACAACCATCCTGATCCCGAAAGACAAAGAAATTGATCTGAGAGAAATTCAGGATTCGGTTAAGGAAGGGCTGAAGATAATACCGATCGGGAAAATTGAAGAGGCAATACCTTATGTATTCGGAAAGATAAAGAATGCACCGAAGGTAAATGGCAAGAAAGCCGGCAGGAAGCAGGCAATCAAAATAAAGAAGAAGGCTAAATAATTGTCGGAATCAATTCTTATTGATAAAAGCTTGTCGGTGGAAGAGCAATATGAGCAGCTTATAATGCAGGTCAAATCGCTCCTCGATAAAAGAGATGAAACGATTTCTAATCTTTCTAATCTAACTGCTGCACTAAAGCAGGCATTTGAAAAGATAAGCTGGGTCGGCTTTTATTTGTTTGACGGAAATAAATTGTTCCTTGGTCCCTTCCAGGGAAAGATTGCATGCACAAGCATCGAGCTCGGTAAAGGAGTCTGCGGTACCGCTGCAGCCAAAAAAGAAACAGTTGTCGTTCCGGACGTTAATAAATTTCCAGGACACATTTTCTGCGATGCGGATTCAAAATCGGAAATTGTTATCCCTGTATTGAAGAATGGAAATTTATTCGGCGTGCTGGATATTGACAGCACCGAATACAACTCGTTTGATGCCGCGGACAAAAAATATCTTGAAGAGATTGTTAGTTTTATTTCGAAAGAAATTTTATAGGGAAACAGATGGCGTTCATAGTTACAGCACGTAAGTGGCGACCCCAGAGGTTCGGCGATGTAGTCGGGCAGGGACATATAACAGCAACGTTGAAGAATGCGCTAAAGAATAACCGGATAGCGCACGCTTATCTTTTTACCGGTCCTCGCGGTGTAGGTAAAACAACAACGGCACGGATACTTGCCAAGGCGCTCAACTGTCTTAATCCGCAGGATGCCGAGCCGTGCAATGAATGCGAGATGTGCCGAGCAATCCAGTCTACTCAATCGCTCGACATAATTGAAATAGACGGAGCCTCTAACAGAGGCATCGATGAGATAAGAACGCTGCGAGACTCAGTTAAGTACGCGCCGACAAAGGGTAAGTACAAAATCTATATCATCGACGAAGTGCACATGCTGACTAAGGAATCTTTTAATGCTTTCTTAAAAACGCTGGAAGAGCCGCCCGCGCATACGGTTTTTATTTTCGCAACGACCGATGTCCATAAGGTACCGCTTACAATAATTTCACGCTGCCAGAGGTTCGACTTCAGAAGAATCCAGCTTGACACAATAAAATCTTTGCTGAACAAAATCGCTTCCGAAGAGAAAATAAAAATAGACGATAAGACTTTAACGACAATTGCAAAGAAAGCCGACGGCGCTTTGCGCGATGCAGAAAGTATTTTTGACCAGGTAGTATCTTTCTGCGGCAGCAAAATAGACTTTGAGACCGTTTCCAGGATGCTCAACCTTATAGACGAAGAAATTTATTTTACGATTTCCGATGCAGTCCTTACGAAAAACTTTAAATCGGTTTTCGAGGTAACCGGGAAGATTTATGATAACGGCTGGAGCTTCATTGATTTCGTCGACGGACTGATTGAGCATTTCAGGAATATTATGACGGTCGTTTTAAGCCGTAACGCAGGGCTTGTGGAGGCTGCCGACGTTTTCAAGACACGGTATCTTGATTATACCGAAAAATTTTCTGAAGCAGATATTCTCAGGCTGTTGAGTTTCTTAAGCAGGACCCAGCAGGAGTTGAGATATTCTCAAAACCAAAAGCTTAAAATGGAAATTTCACTCAGCCATCTGGTAGGGCTTGAAAGGACATCGACCATAAGCGATATAATTTCGGATTTAGACGGCAATTCTTCTCCTTCACCGGACAGATATGAACCGCCCAAACCCTCCGGCGCAGTCCATGAAAACGGACCGGCAAAGGCTTCTATCGATTCAAATGTCGCCGCCGAAAAAAAAACCGCTAACGCCTTTTCTAATTAACTTACACAAAAAGAAATTCTGGCTGAGAGTGCCAATTTGAACTTTGAAACGGTTGTTCGTAAGTGGGCTGGTTTTGTGGAGTCGATCAGTTCAGAAAAGGGTTTAATTTTTGGTCCATACATTAAAAGTGCAAAGCCGCTTGAGATAGATGGGAACAAGCTTAAAATCTATTCGGGAGATATTCATTTTAAAGAAATAATAGCCCGGCAGCAGGAGTATATTGCCAGAAAAACAGAGGAACATTTCGGCAGGAAAATTTCTTTTCAGTTTAGCCACGAGCTTCCTTCAGGCGACGCCGCTTCATTTTCTCAAACAAGCAGCACTTCAGAGGTGGAGATTGGCAGGGACGGCGATCCGTATGTAAATGCAATTTTGAATGAACTTGGGGGGGAGGAGGTTCTTTAGCGACAAAATTTCTCTTTCTTTTCATCACTTTTATATGATTTACTACACGCCTGATATTTTTGAAAAATAAATAAATATTCCCTATTTTTGTCTCCTATGCCAAAAAGATTAATAGTCGCAATTGATGGTCCGGCAGGTTCGGGCAAGAGTACCTCTGCCAAGCTTGTTGCGCAGAGGTTGGGCTATTTATACATCGACACCGGTGCTATGTACCGTGCGGTGACTTATCTGGCAATGAAAAATAATGTTCTTCAAGACTCTGAAGCAGTTATAAAAATTGCGAAGGACTCCGACATCAATTTAAGATTTATTGACGGAGTGACCCATGTTTCGGTAAGCGGAAGCGATATTTCCGATATGATTCGCACCCCGGACATAAATGCAAACGTAAGCGAGATCAGCAAGATCAGGGAAGTCCGGGAAGCTCTTGTCGAAAAGCAGAAAGGATATGCCGTTAACGGCGGGGTTGTAATGGAAGGCAGAGACATTGGTACGGTTGTACTTCCAAATGCCGATGTAAAGGTTTTTCTTACTGCCTCTATTGAAGAGAGAGCTAAGAGGAGAACAAAAGAGTTTGAAGAAAAAGGAATTCATATTTCCTTAAATGAAGTAGAAGACAATATCCGGCAAAGGGATAAAATTGATTCGACGAGAGATGTAAGCCCTTTGATAAAGGCTTCCGATGCGGTCGAAGTCGATACTTCAAAAGTTACTATTGAGCAGCAAGTGGATATAATTCTTGAGCTGATTGAGAAGGCGCAGGAAGTTTAATGTTTTATAAGCCGTCAATAATCAAATATGTTGAACTAATTTTTCTGCTTTATTGTTTTAGACGGTTTGAACAGTAAAGACAGAAACAATGTTATTAGGAGGATTAATGTCCGAAGAGACAAAAGACACGAAGAAAGTTGTTTTGACCGCAAATGATTATGAGAAGGCAAGGAAACAATTTAACAACGATGAGTATTCACAGGAAGAATTTCTTTCTTTAGCTAAAATATATTCCGATTCATTCAAAGATGTAAAGGAAGGCGAACTAATTAAGGGAAAAATTGTTCGCATCCAGGGAGACCACGTTATCCTTGACGTCGGTTTTAAATCCGAAGGCTCAATCCCGAAGAATGAGTTCTATGAAGGCGAAGAAATTAAGATCGGTCAGGATGTTGAAGTAGTTCTTGAAAGTGTTGAGGACCAGGAGGGTAACCTGGTACTTAGCAAACAGCGGGCAGACTTCTTGAGAATTTGGGCTAAGGTAGTAAAAGCTCATGAGACCGGCGAGATTATCCAGGGAAGAATTCTTAAGAGAATTAAAGGCGGAATGGTGGTAGACTTAATGGGCATGGAAGCATTCCTTCCAGGCTCCCAGATTGACATCAGACCTATACGTGATTTTGATGCGTTCGTTGGTCAAACGATGGATTTCAAGGTAGTGAAGGTAAATATTCCTACGGAGAACGTTGTCGTTTCGCATAAGGTTCTTGTTGAAGAAGAAATTGCCGACCAGAGAGATGCAATACTAAACAGCCTTGAGAAAGGACAAATCCTTGAAGGTACCGTAAAGGCGATTACGGACTTTGGTGTATTTGTCGATTTGGGCGGTGTCGACGGCTTAATCCATATTACGGATTTAAGCTGGGGCAGAATAAACCATCCGAACGAGGTAGTTAAACTCGACCAGGTTATTAAAGTTGTTGTTACCGATTTCGATGAAGAGAAGAAGAGAATTTCTCTCAGCTTGAAGAAGCTTCTTCCGCATCCTTGGGAAGATATCGACAACAAGTTCAAAATCGGCGACAAAGTTTCAGGTCGCGTTGTATCATTGACTGATTACGGTGCATTCATTGAGATTGAAAAGGGAATTGAAGGATTGATCCACAATTCCGAAATGAGCTGGACGCAGCACATCAAGCATCCTTCACAGGTTGTTTCGATGGGACAGGTTGTTGAGGCTGTTATTCTCAGCCTGGATAAGGAAGAGAAAAAGATCTCTTTGGGCATCAAACAGCTTGAACCCGATCCATGGGAATCTTTAATGGCAAAGTACCCGGTTGGCTCAAGGCATACGGGCATTGCCCGCAACCTAACCAATTTCGGCGTGTTTGTCGAGCTTGAGCCCGGCGTTGACGGACTGGTTCATATTTCAGATTTGTCATGGACCAAGAAAATCCGCCATCCCGGTGAAGTGGTTAAAAGAGGCGAAAAGCTCGATGTTATTGTCCTTAACGTTGATGTTGAACAGAGAAAAATATCTCTGGGACATAAACAGGTTGAAGAAAATCCGTGGAATCAGTTTGAAAGACTTTATTCCGTGGGAACAATTACCGAAGGCAAGGTTGTTAGGATAATAGAAAAAGGCTTGATCGCCGAATTGCCGGAACATGTTGACGGCTTTGTCCCATCAACTTTGCTTGCCACATCCAAGATTAAGAATGTTGCAAACCATTTTCCTGTTGATGATGTTATCCCGCTGAAGGTAATTGAGTTCGACCGCGAGAACAAGAAGATTGTGCTTAGCGCAATAGCTGCGTTGAAGGAAAAATCCGAAGAAGATATCCGCGCTTATCTTGATAAGCATAAGTTCGACAGGGTTTCGGTTCAGGAGATACAGACTGCAGAGACAGGCTCTATTGATTCTTCCGACTTCCCGATTTTCGAGGTGCCGGACGAAGGCTCGCCTGTACCGCCGGAAGCGCAGACAAATTAGCTCTGCAAAAATTATTCGATTAAAAGAGCGGGGAAATTCTCCGCTCTTAAAATTTTAAATAGATTAAATGCAAAACAAAGTTGCCTTACATACGCTCGGCTGCAAGCTGAACTTTTCGGAGACTTCAACCATAGGCAGCCAGTTCCTTTCGAACGGTTACGAAATAGTTGATTTCTGGAATTCAATCGACTCACCGGTTGAGAAGGCAGATATTTACATCTTCAATACCTGCAGCGTTACCGAGAATGCCGAGAAGGAATGCCGGCAGCTCGTCCGGAGAGTACTTAGAAAAAATCCGGATGCGTTTGTTGCCGTAACCGGCTGCTATGCCCAGCTACGTCCCGAAGAAATTTCTAAGATAGAAGGCGTTGACGTTGTTCTCGGCAGTAAAGAAAAATTCAAGCTCTTCTCTTTGATTGACAACTTTCAAAAGAACGATCTTGCATGCGTCTATGTATCCCCGGTGCAGCAGTTGAATGAATTCGGTGCCGCACATTCGACCGATGCCGACAGCCGTACAAGGGCGTTCTTTAAGATTCAGGATGGATGCGATTATAAGTGTACCTTCTGCACAATCCCGCTGGCAAGAGGAAAAAGCAGAAGCATGGACCCTGATGAAATTATAAAAGAATTCTCATTGCTCGTTGAAAAAGGATACAAAGAAATTATACTTACTGGAGTGAATGTAGGCGATTACGGGAAAGCATTTGACTCAAGTCTTTATCAGGTACTTTTAAAGCTGGTAAATATTCCCGGCGACTTCAGGATCCGTATCAGTTCAATTGAGCCGAACCTGCTGTCCGATGAAATTTTGGAACTGGCTGCAGAGAACGAAAAGATGTGCAGGCATTTTCATATTCCTCTTCAGAGCGGCAGCCCGGATATTCTGAAGCTTATGCAAAGGCGTTATAAGGCATCTTACTATTCCGAGCTCATATTTAAATTAAAAGACAGAATACCTGAGCTTGGAATAGGTGTGGACGTAATTACCGGATTTCCGGGAGAAACAAACGAGAATTTTCTTGAGACTTATGAATTCCTGAAAGATTTGCCCGTTTCATATCTGCATGTGTTTACTTATTCTGAAAGACCGGATACAAAGGCTATCGCTATGCCCGATCAGGTTAACATACATGAGAGGAAAAGGCGGACAAACATGCTTAGAATTTTAAGTGCTAAAAAAAGGAATGCCTTCTATTTCCAGGCAATCGGGAAAGAGCAAAAAGTTCTTTTCGAGGCTGAAAATGATGCCGGTATGATGAAGGGCTTTTCATCAAACTATATTAGAATAGAAACTCCTTTTGATTATAACCTTGTAAACAAATTTTCGAATACAGTTGTTGCGGAAGTTAACGGCGACGTTTGCAGAGGAGAAATAAAAGGGACTGAAAAATCAATTGACTTAATCGCCTGTTAAAGCTTATACTTGCAGTAAAAAAAATGAAAAAAATTCTCCTGGCAATAATCATCGTATCAACTTATGCTTTCCCACAGACCCCCGGAAGTCAAAATTTATTAAAGCTTCAAAATTCAATTAGAGAGATTAAAAACGAAAAGGATATTAACCGGTCCGACCTTGTTCAGGATGAAAGCGCAAGAAAAAGCGTAGGGCTCGCAATTTTATTTTCTGCAATACTTCCCGGGATGGGAGAGCTTTACGCTGACTCATACTCCAGCGGAAAATATTTTACCATTGCCGACGGTACTCTTTGGGGAATTTACTTCGGGATGAGCACGTACAGCGGCTGGCTGAAGAACCAGTACATTGCTTATGCGGCGTCTACCGGCGGAGTTAATACCCAGAGCAAAAATTCAGATTATTATGCGACTATCGGCGATTATTCATACCTCGACCAATATAATAACGCTATGGCTCTGCAAGGCAGCTATGATCAAATGTGGAATAATTCATATTACTGGGACTGGAAGACCGATAATGAAAGGAAATCTTACCGCAACCTTTGGTCGTCCAGCGAGCAGGCGCGCAACAACTTAAGGTTTGTGGTAGGCGCGTTAATATTAAACCGGATTATAAGTATTATAAATGCCGCAAGACTTACGGCAGCCTATAATAAAAGACAATCATCTCAAATTGGCTGGAATGTATCAGTGGGAGTAAACAATATCCAGACACTTCCTTCCGGCTGGCAGTTTAATTTCCAGACCGAACTCTAAAAATAGCCTTCGAAAACAGGCTGAATATATTGTTTTAGATTAATTTTTTTTAATCCTATCTTAAGCTTCCTTTAATTCTATAAAGATAAGTTTGGCTTAGTAAATTCAAGGTGAGTTTACGTAATAAATTTTTAAAATATAAATTAATAATCGATGAGAGGTAAAAAATGAGATCCCGTATCTTGTCTTTATTTATTCTTGTAGCTTTTGTTTTAACAGTAGGTGTTGGCTTTGCACAGCAGACTCCAAAGGCTGAAAAGAAAGTAAAAGCAAAAGTAGAAAAGAAAATTGAGAAGAAAGCTCCAAAGAAGATGGAGAAAAGGTCAGCCAAGAAAGAAAAGAAAGCTGAGAAGAAAGTAGTTAAGAAGGAAAAGAAAGCTCCAAAGAAGATGGAGAAGAAGTCAGCTAAGAAAGCAAAGAAGGCTGCAAAGAAAGCTTCCAAAGAGTAAAGCTTATATTTCTTACGTGTCTGGAAAAAAGGAGAGTTTTTTGACTCTCCTTTTTTATTTATATTTCTCGCATGAGAATATTAATTATCGAAGATGAAAAGAAGGTAGCTTCTTTTATTAAAAAAGGCTTGGAGGAGGAGTACTTTGCCGCCGATGTAGCCTATGACGGAAGGGAAGGACTTAAGCTTGTAACTTCCGAAGAGTATGATGTAATAATTATGGATGTAATGCTTCCCTTTATAGATGGCTTTACGCTGGTAAAAGAAATCAGGAAACAGAATATTCTTACTCCCGTATTGATGCTTACTGTAAAAGATAGTATTAAAGACAAGGTACAGGGCTTGGACGCTGGAGCCGATGATTACCTTACAAAGCCCTTTGCCTTTGAAGAACTGATTGCCCGCCTTAGGGCGCTGCTCAGGCGGAATGAAAATTCCAAATCTTCCAATTTGACTGCCGGCGACCTGTTGATTGACTTGCTGTCTCATAAAGTCGTCCGGAAAAGCCGGGAGATTGTTTTGACGCCGAAGGAATATTCGATCCTTGAATATCTAATGAGAAACCGGAATAAAGTTGTTTCCCGGACTAAGCTTATAGAGCATGTTTATGATTACCACTTTGATACCGAAACAAATATAATTGATGTCTATATCAATAAGCTTCGTTCCAAGTTTGACAGCCCTGACGATCTGCCGTTAATTCATACTATTCGCGGGGTCGGCTATATACTTAAGGATGATGGTTGAAATTATAAGATGAACTATAAATACTTCTATGTTTGAGAATTTAAAACACTTTGTTTCTTCCACCCGGTTCAAATCAACTATCTGGTATTCGTCGCTTTTCCTGGTACTCGAAGTCCTGCTGGGGATTTTCATTTACTTTTATCTTTACGGTACGATGATAGACAACCTGGACTACGGTTTAAAGACTCAGGCGAAGGCTATCCTGGGGCTGGTCTCTCAAAAGCATACCGACATCGAGCACTTTGTTCCGGATTCGGTTTATTCCGCACCGGAGGACCTGGTTTGGGATGTTATTTATAATGAAGTTGCTTTCAATCTCCGCAACAGCTTCATTCAAATCAATTATAAGAAAAGGAATATTTTCAGCTCAGATAACCTAAATAACGTTAATCTTTCCTTCCCGGAAAAGAAGGCGGCATTAAACCTTTTTACCTTTTCAGATACAACTCTTTCTTTAAAAGAAATCAGGTGTGTAAAGCTTGTATCGGGGGACTTTAAGATTTTTGTCGCCTTCCCGATTCAAAACATAGACCAGACACTTAACAGCCTTGCACACATTTTTATATTGCTGGCTCCTATATTCTTTATCATTTCAATTATAGGAGGAAGTGTTATCTCCGCAAAAGCCCTTTCCCGCATAGATGCAATAATTAAAAAGACGGAGGAGATAACGGCGCAAAACCTGGATGAAAAAATAGGCGGTGAAAAATACAGCGACGAATACGGAAGGCTTGTAAAGAAGATGAATGAAATGATAAGCAGAATCAAAACTTCCGTCGATTACATGAACCAGTTTTCAATCTCTGCCGCCCATGAACTTAAAACTCCTTTGACTATTCTTCGCGGAGAAACTGAAATTGCCTTGAAGTCTCCAAAAACAACTGAAGAATATATCGACGTTTTAAAAAGTAATTATGAAGAAACGATCCGGCTTACAAAGATTATAGATAACCTTTTCTTCATTTCTAAAATAGATCATTCTTTGATCGACATAAAGAAAGAAAAAGTTGAAGTTGATTCATTCCTTTCTTCCATTGCCAATAATTTAAGAATTCTGGGTGCCGATAAAAATATTGAACTGGTTGTTGACTCGAAAACCAATGCCGTTGTGGAGATTGATAAGGAGTTAATGACGCAGGCGCTTTCTAACCTGGTGGACAATGCAATTAAGTACGGCGACGAAAATAATACCGTAATTATTAAAACCGAATACTGTGATTCCGATAAGCTAAAAATAAGTGTCAAGAATAAGGGTGAAGGAATTCCTGAAGAAGCTATCCCGAAAATTTTTGATAGGTTCTACCGGGTTGAGACTTCGCGCAGCCGGAAGACCGGCGGCGTCGGTCTCGGTCTCTCAGTTGTAAAAGCAATAGTCGGCTGGCATGATGCAGAAATCTTTGCCGCATCTGTTCCTAATTCCGAAACCGAATTTTCGATTATTCTTAATAAGGCAAGCTGAGTTGCCTGCTTTCTTATTTAACCGGCAAGTTTAATGGATAACCGTTCCTGTTAAGAAATTCCGCATTGTCCTTTAAGAAGCTTTTTATAGTTTCAACCGGAATTACCCTGGCAATTCCGTACCGCAGCAATTGGAGCTGCTTAACAAACATATTGCCTTTGTATGGAGCTGTCGGATCGTACTTCAAAGCCCCTTCCAGCGGCTCCGGCTCAAGTATATTTTGATTCTCATCCGTAATCCATTGAACAATTCCGACCAATTCAAAATTCGGCACGCCGCCTCTTAACGCAAGCACTACTCCGCCGCTGTAGCCCCGGTTTACAACAGCATCAATTAAGAACGAGCCGTTGTTATCATAGTCCGGGCTGCTTACAATTGCCTTTGTTACCATTTTGTAATTCATCGGATAACCAAAAAGATAAACAAAGTCTCCCCAGTCAAGTTGTTTGGAGTCTCCAAAGGGAAAGTTGAAGACTGAAAAATAAGTCCTGTTGGCTGGACCATAATTATTGCCGAGCAGAGCAAGGTCGGTGTTTTTGTCTGTTATAATATCTTTTACCTGGCTGTCTCCCGGGAAGCCTGCAATATAGATGGTCTCCTTTTCCTTGAAACCGATGCTTTGAACTTTATCCGTAAGGATACCCTTTGCATTTGAAAAGTAAGTAATAATCGTATCGGGGAAGTCTATGATATGAGCGCAGGTAAGAAGGAGTACTTTACCGCCGGAGGAATACAGCAGCAAGGCTGTGCCGGAACTTGTCCTGTCAATATATGTAGACTTAACATTTTCATCCTGTATTAGCTGATCCGAAATGTCATTTTTCTTTATTCTGCTGGAGTCGCTGAAAATAAAGACTCTGTAAAAAGCAAGCGAATTTATCCTGTAAACCGTCCTGGAAATTTCCCCCAATTGTTTTGAACTGTTTGAATTCGGAAATCCGCTGTCATAGTTATTGCCTTTTACGAATCCTGTGCTTGACTCGTAAATCACCGGCGAGCAGGAAAAGCTAATAAACAATAACGCCGCTATAACAAGCCCCTTAACTGGTGAACGAAGCATGGTCACTCCTCATCTTTATAATGAATGATTAGACCCGGGAAAATATTTTGTAAACCTTACAGATAACAATAAACTTTTTTTTACTCTTCCACAAGAATTTTGTGCTGGATTTATTTTATCTTTATTCTAATAAAAAAATATGAAGAAGCTCTAATAATGAAGTTACGGGTAATAATTACAAGTCTAATGATAATTGTTTTGCTGTTCCTGCTTCCCGGAATAATTAATGGGGAGGTAAATCCAAAAGCATCTTTGGACGGTGGAGTAGCATTGAAAGGCTTCTCAAGAAGTTCTTTCTTTGATGAGCAGATATTAAAGCTGAAGATATATAACGGGATTAAAATAGAAATAAATGCGCCTGCAGCCAATATATTTGATAGAGATAAAAAGGTCCTTCTGATATTTTATGCTCTGCCGAATATGAATACTATTGATGAGACAATCGGAAGACAAAAAGCACCGGGGCTTGACTGGCACTACGATATTCAGCACATTGGCGCCCAGGTGAGATTCTTAAGAAATCTTGTCACCGATGAAAATATTGTAATCGTTTACCTTGAGTCGCCGGAAGAAAGCTGGCAATGGTGGAGGATGAAACATCCGGGAAAAGATTTTGTTTTTAAAATGGTTGTAGACTCTGTGGCAAATATCTTTAAGAACTTTTCAACTGAAATAGTTCTTGACGGACACAGCGGCGGGGGAAGCTTAGTCTTCGGATATATAAACACCGTTAATAGAATTCCAAAAAAAATTAAACGGATTTCTTTCCTTGACAGCCAGTACGACTATGCCGACAGCCTGCACCACGGAAGGAAAATAGTGCAGTGGTTAAAAGCCGCACCTGACCATTATCTATGTTCCATCGCTTACGATGACAGGCACGTTATAATCAACGGCAAAGACATAGGTACGATTGAAGGAGGCACCTTCTACAGAAGTGAATTAATGGAAAAGCGTCTTGCAAAAGATTTTAATTTCGTTGATTATTCAGATTCACTTTTTATTAAGTACTCAGCGCTGAAGGGCAGGATTAAGTTTTTCCTTAAAAGAAATCCCGACCATTTAATGTGGCACACTTTGCTGGTTGAGAAGAACGGCTTTATTGAAAGCATACTCTCGGGAACAAGTTATGAGAATGAAGGATATCAGCTCTGGGGTTGGCGGGCTTACTCTCAATACATTCAGCCGTAAAATAGCAGCGGCATTAATTTGATATGAGTCCCTATATTTTCTTTACTCATTCCTGTCTGCGCCCGGCGCCGGAATTTAGATGTTCAAATATACTGCGGGATAGAAACAGACAGGCGCTGTCATTTCAATTTCCGGGTGAAGTTACTATTTTATATGAGTTTTCCCCTTGCCTTTCTTTTATATTCTATTTAAATATGAAACTGAATTTTGGGAAATTTATGAAGAAGACAACATCGATAGTTATTACTGCAATTTTAATTACGCTTGTATCGTTAAATAATTTGTACAGTCAAAGCAGCACTTATGAATTTCTAAGACTCGATATGAGTGCCCGTGCCGCGGCGTTGGCGGGAAGCTTCGTATCAAATAATGACGATCCCGATGTAATCTTTTATAACCCTGCGGGACTTGAGTTCCTTGAGAAGCCGGAAGCCTCTTTTTCTTTTGTAAAACACCTGCTGGATATAAACCTTGCCAGCCTTTCTTACGCAACCGATCTTCCTAAAATTGGGAGAGTAGGTGCTGCAGTAAAGTATATCAATTACGGAACCTTTATTCAGGCTGATGAATTCGGCAATAAAACCGGGCAGTTTGGCGCCGGCGAGTTTGCATTCCTGGTAGGCTACTCAAACCTGCTTGACAATAATTTTTCTTACGGCGTTAACGCTGAATTTATCTATTCAAAGATAGCCGACAGGATTTCAACTGCCGCTGCTTTCGATGTCGGTCTTCATTACGCAATCCCATCCGATATGTTGGACTTCGGCTTTTCAATCTTAAACGTCGGCTCTCAAATCTCTTCTTATTATTATACTAAAGAAAATCTTCCGCTTGATATTGCTTTCGGTGTTTCCAAAAAGATGGAACATATCCCTGTCAGATTGTCGCTTGATTTTCACGACCTCAACCAGCAGCAGAGTTCTTTTTTCCAAAAATTTAAAACCTTCAGCCTCGGCGCCGAGTTTTATTTAAGTAAAGTCCTAACGCTGCGGTTTGGCTATGACAACCAGCAGCGCACTGATCTAGCGATCGGGCAGTCCGCCGGTCTTGCAGGTATAAACATTGGTCTGGGAGCCTTAATATCGGGCTACAGGTTCGATTACGGGTATTCATCCCTCGGCTTAATAGGAAGCATTAACCGTATCAGCGTTTCAACGTCGCTTTAGTTTTTCAGCGCTTATACGGTTCCTTCAGGTATTTTTCCGCCATCATGTGAGAGTTCTGAAACTCTTTTAAGTCCAGAATTTTCTTGTAATAATTAATTGCTGCAGAGCGATTGCCCTGCACGTCATCAATCATTCCGAGGTATAAATAAGAGTTGATAAGGAAGCCGGAGGCTTCTTTCTTATCAATATTTTTCGATATGTCGGCGCACATGCCGAAATAGGTTTTTGCAGAGTCAAGCTTACCCAGTATACGGTACTGATAGGCTATGTAATAGGAAGCCTCGCGCTTAGTATTTAAGGTATTATAGCCAAGGTAATTTTTGGCGGCTTTATTCAGAACGTCTTTAAAAATTAAATCCGAAGTATAATAGTCTCCCATTTTAGCGGCAATTCTTCCTCGCCATCTTTCAAAAACAGGGTTATCCGGAAATTCGGACGTAAGTTTCTTGCACCATTCGTCCGCTTTGTAAGGATCATTTTCATAGTTGAAATATAATGTAGTCAGAAAATATTGCGCTTCATATTTGGCAAACTTTCCGTTTAGCGCAACGTCAGTCAGCTCATTAAGACCTTTCTTCTTATTACCGGGCGGAAAGAATATCATCAGCGGTTTTATCAAGGGGAATTCATCGGGGATAACCGCGGCATAATAATCATAAATTCCGAACCCAAGCTGAACGTCAACGTTCTTAGGATCGAGCTTAGCTGCCTTTTCAACTATTGGCAAAGCGAGGCGTCCGTCGTTCGCGGCTTTAAGCCAGCTCTCGCGCAGTGCGCGCAACCTTCCTCTGAATCCGATTGCGCCTCCCTTGAAAAAGAGCGCCTCCCAGTTGTTTGGGTTCTTTTTCAGAATTTGATCACATTGATAGATAACATCCTCGAGCTTCTGGTAGAAGATGTCGTCGCCGGATTCGTTGTCTGGGTCCAAAAGAATTTTCCACCAGTCTATCATCCCGAGAAAGAACCTTCCTTCAGGTTTGTCGGGATAATCCGCTATCAATCCTTTAAAGGTTCTTTCAGCCTGGTTGAACTTAATGTTATAGATTTGTTTTATTCCGCTTTTTACGGTTGAATCGAAAACCGTACTCTGAGGATGCAGCGGAACAATCGCAAGGCAGACAAAAAATATTGAAAATAATCTTTTCAATTTACCTTCTTTATCTTAACCGGCGGGATGCGGTTAAGCCTTCGCTAATTTTTCCAAAAGATAGTTCAAGATCTTATCGCTTGAAACTCTTACCTGTTCCATAGAATCGCGCTCTCGTATCGTTACGGTCTGATCGCTTAAGGTTTGCGTATCAACCGTTATGCAAAACGGCGTTCCGGCTTCGTCCTGTCGCCTGTATCTTCTGCCTACCGCTCCCTTGTCGTCATAAAATACTTTTAAATTCTTTCTAAGATCTTTTTCAATATTCAATGCTATCTCCGGCATTCCGTCCTTGTTTACAAGAGGGAAGACCGCGGCTTTTAGCGGTGCCAGCCTGGGATTAAATTTTAGGACCGATCTCATTTCGCCGTTCACTTCTTCTTCATAGTAAGCGTCTATAAAGGAAGCCATAAATGATCTGCTCGCGCCCGCCGATGTTTCAATTATAAAAGGAATGAACTTTTCCTTCGACTCTTCATCAAAGTATTTCATCGACTTGCCTGAAAACTGCTCATGCCTGGTAAGGTCGTAGTTGGTGCGGTTGTGGATGCCTTCAATCTCGCCCCAGCCGAAGGGGAATTCATATTCGATGTCTGTCGCTTCTTTTGCGTAGTGGGCAAGCTTGTTTGACGGATGATCATGGTACCGGAGCTTTCCTTCCGTCATTCCGAGCGAATAAAACCATTTCAGTCTCTCGCCTTTCCAGTAATCATACCATTTCTTATCTTCTCCCGGCTTAACAAAGAATTGCATTTCCATCTGCTCAAATTCCCGGGTTCTGAAAAGGAAGTTCTTAGTGTTGATTTCATTTCTAAAGGCTTTGCCTATCTGGGCAATTCCGAACGGAATCTTTTGTCTCGATGTTCCCTGAACGTTTAGGAAGTTAACGTAAATTCCCTGAGCGGTTTCAGGACGCAGGTAAACCACCGAGCTTGAGTCTTCAAGCGGACCGACGAAGGTTTTAAACATAAGATTAAATTGCCTGGCTGATGTAAATGTATTCTTGTTGCCGCACTGCGGGCAAGTAGTCTCTTCAAGGATAAGAGAAGTAAAGTCCGAACTTTCCAGCATTGCTGTAAAGATGTCTTCTGCCTTTGCTGAAAGCAGCTCGAATTTTTCTTGAAGTCCTTTATCGGAAGAAATTTTTTCCTGAATGCTCTCTAATATCTTTTTCTGCTTCTTTTCATTTATTGATTCGCTGAGCACGTCTACTCTAAATCGCGACTTGCATTGCTTGCAGTCCACCATCGGGTCTGTAAAGTTCTCAACATGCCCGGAAGCTTCCCAGACTCTTGGATGCATTAAAATAGAGGCATCGATGCCTTCGATGTCTTCCCTGTAAGTCATAAACTTCCACCAAGCCTCTTTAATATTTTTGAGAAGCTCTACGCCGAGCGGACCGTAATCCCAGCAGCCGTTTAAGCCGCCGTATATTTCGCTTGATTGAAAAACAAATCCTCTGCGCTTTGCCAGGGAAACAATCTTGTCTACTAATTCATTAGAGCTTTTTTTCTGCTTTTCGATGATGACATTCTCCAGATTAAATTCTAAAAATGAGTACAAATATAACAAAACATGAAGTAAATTAAGTTGCTGAAGTCGCCCGGCAGCAAGCGGTTGATCAGGATTTAATACATCCCGCGAAGTTTTTAAGCTCTATGGTTAGCGGTCCTTTTATTGCAAGGTGATTTAGAGTAAGCCTGGAGCTTCACATAGTCTAACTGCCGTAAACAGCAGCGGAGAGATAGCCGACTACTTCCGATGTATCGCCGCTTGTATCACTTGAGTCGCTTCTATGCAGAATGAGCGAGCGCTTCTTATTTAATAAGAATGCCGCTTTCATCATTGCTACAATAGGTCCGCCTCCGCAAGCCTCGCAGTGCTGTTCTTCAAGATCGGTCTGAAGGCTCTCGTAATCGAAACCGGCAATTCTCCGCTCAACAACCGAGTCTAATTTGTTTGCTTCGTGCTGTGTGTGGAAGTGGGATAAATCCGAACTGGCAACAATTACTGAATTTTCATCGACTGAATCTGCCAGCCTTGAAGCAAGCTCTTCAATATAAGCGCCGCCCTGGTCTCCCATAACAACCGGGACGATCTCAAAGTCTCCGAGCATGGCTTGTAAAAAGGGGAGCTGGACTTCAACCCCGTGTTCTTCTTTATGTCCTTCAATGCCGCGGAAAATATTTTTGCTTCCGCCGGTTAGCTTTGCAGCTATTTTTTTATTTACCGGAACTACGCCGAGCGGCGTGGAGTAGGCATCGCCTTTATAAATTGAAATGCCGGGAAAATATTCTCTATGGCTCGGAGAAATTATTATTACGGTTCTTGTCTCTTCATTATTAAGATGATTGTAAGCATAGGCTGCCGTTCTTCCCGAATAAATATATCCTGCGTGCGGTGCAACCAGTCCTGCAATACCCGTAATTTTTGTCTGCGGTCTTGATATTGTCAGAAGTGTATTCAGTTCATCTTTCAATCTAACCGGGTCGGAAGGATAGAAATAACCGGCAACGGCTGGTGCTCTAATATCGCTCATATGTTCTTGTCCTGTTCCCTAACTCGGAAAAGACGGTCGCAGTAAAAGTTTTAATATTTAGCTTTCTTGTCTCCCACTCGTCTTTCGGAAGCCCTGCTTTCTCGCAGAGCGCGGAAAGGAAGTCATGAACGTCGAACTTATTTTCGGCAGCAATCTGCGGAAGCAGAAGTCCGCGGTAGTCTCCCTCGTCAAGATACAAGCCATGAACTCCAAGCTGAATATTATTATAGTCGTCCAGGTCCGTAAGCGGGGAGAGCACTGAAATTTCAATGTTAACCTTTGGAAGTTCCTCTTCCGTTAAAGGAGGAAACCTCGGGTCGTTTGAAGCTGCCTGCATGGCAGCATCGCAGACGGTATCATACAGGTTCCACTTTGAGGTAATATATCCGATGCAGCCTCTTAGCTGGCTGCGGGTCATAAGAGTAACAAACACTCCTGAACCGGTCTGTTGAAGCGTCGGATAAAAATTGTAGTCTATAATCGGCTTCTGCTTTTCACCGAACAGAGATTCGATTGAGTCTCTTGCGGCAAGCATTAAAATTCCTTTTGACTCCTCTGAAAGTTCCATAAATCCCTCATAAATTTTTATTTAACTTTTATAGAACAAACTTCAAGCTTGTTTTTTTCAATCAGAAGAAATAATAAATTATCCAGTATAAAAAAAGAATCCGGTATAAATACCTTTGAGCTTGAATTTAAATCCCTTTCTAAAATAATCTTTTTATTTAGAATATCAATAGCCCGGAACCTGTTTCGCAAATTGCCGTCTTTAAGCCGTTCATGAAAGTTTAATAAGACTCCATCCGCATATGCAATATAATCGGTCTTTTCCGCAGCGGTACCTTCTGACTTTATTAAATCAACTATTTGATTCATCGGCTGGAACGAATGATCGCTCTCTTCAAAAGGCTCGGGGAAGAGATAATTGCCGGGACTATTCTGTCCAAAGGATTCATTTCTCAGTCTATTTAATTCGGAAGGGTTTATGCCGGGCTCTTCAATAAGGTTACCTGTGGCGGCATCGAGAGCAAAGTAGTCTCTGCCTTCAAAATTATTTTTATAGCAGAATATCTTGTTGCCCGTTATAAAGTCGAATGCATATTCATCGGTCTGCCACTTTATTTTTTGAGATGGAATGTCGAAGGCAATTATTTCCTTGTGTTCCGGCATGTCTCTGCCTGCAAACTTGTGAAAAAATATAATATCGTTATGAACTGTCGCGATACCGGACCAGTGCTTCTCTTCAAGCTGGAAGTCGTAGAATATTTTTTTGCCGGAATCCATCCGTAAACAATTATAGAAGGCTTCCCTGGAGTTCATATCCCTTTCCTCAATTACAAGCTTGCCCGTGCCGGTAGGAAGAAGACGCCAGATTTGCCTGCCGCGTGTGTATGTATATTCTTTTGTTATCTTCATTTCAGTTCTTCAAACTTAGCTGTGAAGTGCCTCAGTACCGGCGCTTCGTACACAATCTTAAATCCTTTAAGTGAGCTTCTCTTCTTAAATACTTCGAGTATAATCTCAAGAACGTAATCTATATGACTTTGAGTGTATACTCTTCTCGGTACCGCAAGCCTTACAAGCTCCATCGGCGGAGAGAGCAGTTTCCCTTTTGAATCATATTTGCCGAACATTACGCTTCCTATTTCTACAGAGCGTATCCCGCCTTCAATATAAAGCGCCGCTACAATTGACTGACCCGGGTATTGTTCAGGCGGAACGTTTGGAAGAAATCTTTTTGCGTCTAAGTAAATAGCATGTCCTCCCGGAGGCTCAATTATAGGCACACCTGCAGCCACAAGTTTTTCTCCGAGGTACTCTATGCTCCTTATTCTATACCGGAGATAATGCTCGTCAAGTATCTCTTCCAGTCCTTGAGCAACGGCTTCAAGGTCTCGTCCGGCTAATCCGCCGTAAGTCGGGAATCCTTCGGTAACGATTAAAAGATTTCTGCACTGCTGTGCAAGCTCTTCGTTATTTAATGCAAGGAAGCCGCCTATGTTTACGAGTGCGTCTTTCTTGGCGCTCATTGTTGCGCCGTCTGCGTATGAGAACATCTCCTGTGCAATTTCTAAAAGCGGCTTATCTGCATAACCCGGCTCTCTCTTCTTAATGAAGTAGGCATTCTCGGCAAAGCGGCAGGCATCAAGGAATAGGGGAATATCGAATTTACTGCACACCGATTTTACCTCCCGGATATTCTGCATCGATACCGGCTGCCCACCGCCGGAATTGTTTGTTACTGTAATCATGCACAACGGGATATTTTCTTTCCCGGTCTTCTTGATGAAATCTTCGAGCTTCTCTACATCCATATTCCCTTTAAAGTCCGCGCGAACTTCCGGATGCTTGCCTGTCTCGTTTAATAGGTCC